>JBEHXB010000056.1:0-10743 GCA_048498895.1 Pseudomonadota bacterium | reverse complement strand
GCCAACCAATCCCATCGCGAATCCGCCCAGGAAGGAGAGCGGCGTCACCGCCACGCCGATCAAAAGGCCCGGCACCAGCACCTTCAGGCCAAAACTGTCATACCAGTGGCCGAACACCAGCGCCGAGAGGCCGGCCATGCCCATTGCCAGTGCATAGAAAATCGGAATCCATGTCGGCGACATGACGTCTTGGCGGGCGAAGTGGAAGGCGATCAGCGGATAATCCACAAAGCCGAAACCCACCAGCGCCGAGGCCGCCAGATAGAACCAGAAGGCGCGGGGCAGCGGAGGTTGCGTCTCCCTGCCGGCCGAATGGGGGGCATGACCGGCGTGGTGATAGCGCAGCCTGACCCCGATGACGGTGACGACGGTAAGAAAGGCGGGCACGCCCAGCCACAGGAATGCGGTGCGGTAATCGCCATGACCGGCCAGCACAAGCGCCGCGATCAAAGGCCCCGCGCAGGCGCCCGCCTGGTCCATCGCTTCATGCAGGCCGAAAGCCCGGCCCTGGCCGGTATGCCTGCCCGCGCGTGACAGCATGAAACTGACCACGGGCTTGCGCAACGCCTTGCCCGCACGCTCCAGCACGATCAGCAGTCCCGCGATCTGCCAGCTTCCGGCGAAGGCCAGCAGCGGCACCGCCGCCATCTGGACCGCATAGCCGGCGATGATCAGCGTCCAATAGGCATGGGTACGATCGGCCAGCCGCCCGGACACAAGCCGCAGCAGATAGCCGATCAGCTCGCCGCCGCCGGCGACAATGCCAACCACCGCCCCGCTGGCGCCCAGCAGCGCCAGGAAGGGGCCGGAGATCGCGCGCATGCCTTCATAAGTCGCGTCGGCGAACAGGCTGACGAACCCGAAGGCGATCACGAACGCCCAGGCCGACTTTGCCGTGAAGTCGCCTCGTTCCCCCGTCATGCCCGCCCCTTGCCTAATTCCGCAGTGTGGCGCCCGTTGTCCTGGTCACGCCGGCGACGATCTTCTGCGCCAGGGCGTCGATCTCGGCCTCGGTCAATGTTTTGTCCCGGGGCTGGATACGCACGGCGATGGCCACCGATTTGTGACCGCCGGGCACGCCGGTCCCCTCATAGACGTCAAACACGCTGACGGCGTCGATCAGGTTGCGGTCGGCCAGGCGCGCGGCCTTGATGATGTCGCCGGCAGGCACCCTGGCCTCGACCAAAAAGGCGAAATCGCGCTCGATGGCCTGGAAGGGCGACGGGGCGAACAGCGGTCGGGCTTTCGCCCTGGCCTTGGGCGCGGGAATGGCATCGAGAAAAATCTCGAAGCCGGCTGCCGGGCCCTTGAGGTCGAAGGCCGCCAGCACCTTGGGGTGGATCTCGCCGAACCGGGCGATGACGTTCGCACCCAACGCAATCGAACCGCTGCGGCCGGGATGATACCAGCCGGGGGCCTTGTCGTTGACCGGCGCGGTCATCGGCGCGCCCGTCACCGCTTCCAGCGCCGCCAGCATGTCGGCCTTTACCGCGAAGACATCGCTGTTCGTGCCGGCCTTGCTCCAGTGCCGCTCGGGGGCGCCCACGCGCAGGCCGCAGGCCACCGTCTGCTGCTCGCCCGGCATGCCGCTGGCGAAGGCCGGCCCGATCTCGAACAATCGCTGCGGGTTGAGGCCGCGCGCGGCGTTGCGCGCCGCCGCCGCCAGCAGCACCGGCAGCACGGCGGGACGCAGCGCGTCCAGGTCGGAGGCGATGGGATTGGAGAGCTGGCGCGCGTCATCGCCGCCGCCGAACAGTTCGGCATGGTCGCGCGCGATGAAGGAAAAGCTGACGCACTCGTTGAAGCCGCGGGCGGCGATGGCGCGGCGGGCGGCGCGCAACCGGCGCTGGGGCGCCGACAGCACGGGTGCGGCCACGGCACGATCCCGCGTCAGCGCGGTGGAGGGCACATCCGACAGGCCGTGAATGCGGACCACTTCCTCCACCAAGTCGGCGGGGCCGTCGATGTCATGGCGCCAGCTTGGCGGCACGACCTGAAGCTGCGCGCCATGGTCTTCGACCACAAAGCCCAGGGATTGCAGGATGCGGATGATTTCCTCGCGCGGCACGCTGATGCCGCCAAGGCGGCGCACGAAAAGCGGGTCAAAGGCGATCGGCGTGTGCGGCGGCGGCAACGCGCCCGCGATCACCACATCGGACGCCTCGCCCCCGCACCATTCCAGGATCAGCCGGGTGCAGAGCTCCAGCCCCGGCAGCACGAACTGAGGATCTACGCCGCGCTCGAAGCGATAGCGCGCGTCGCTGACGATGCCCTGTTTGCGTCCGGCGCGGGCGATGCGCGCCGGATCGAACCAGGCGGATTCGATGAAGACGTTCACCGTGTCTTCGAAGCTGCCGGTATCCAGCCCGCCCATGATGCCGGCGATGCTGCGCGCAAAACTGTCGTCGGCGATCACGATGGTGCTGCTGTCCAGGACGTAGGTGCGCTCGTCCAGCGCCAGCAACTGCTCGTGATCGTGCGCCATGCGGGCATGCAGGTTGCCGCTCAGCTTGTCGGCGTCGAACACATGCAGGGGGCGGCCGCGGTCCTGTGAAACCAGGTTGGTGGCGTCGACCAGGGCGGAGATCGACTTCATGCCGACGCTTTTCAGCCGCTCCTGCACCCATTTGGGCGCGGGGCCGTTCTTGACGCCGCGGATCAGCCGGCCGGCGAAGATGGGGCAGGCGTCCTTGTCCTGCGGCGAAAAATCGAGGGTAATTGTTTTCGGCGAGGGGAACTTGCCCGCCACCGGGATGATCTTTTCGGTCTTCAGCGTGCCAAGCCCGCTGGCGGCCAGGTCGCGCGCAATGCCCCACACGCTGGCGGCATCGCCCCGGTTGGGCGTGATGGAGACATCGAACAGCGGATCGTTGAAAAGCAGGCCCGCATCCTCCAGCGCCTTGACCACGGGGGCGCCCACCTCGGCGCCAGGCTTCAGCTCGATGATGCCGTCATGGTCCTCGCCCAGCAAAAGTTCGCGGGCGCTGCACATCATGCCGCGCGATTCCACGCCGCGGATGGTGCCCAGCTTCAGGACCTCGCCGCTGGCGGGGATCACGGTGCCTGGGCGGGCAAGCACCACCTTGATGCCGGCGCGCGCATTGGGCGCGCCGCAGACGATCTGCAGCGTGCTGCTGCCGTCGCTGACACTGCACAGGCGAAGGCGGTCGGCATTCGGATGCTGCCCGGCGGCGACGATATCGCCGACCACGAAATCCTTCAGCGCGGCGCCGGGATCGGTGAGGCTCTCGACCTCAAGCCCGATGGCGGTCAGCCGCGCGGCGATCTGGTCAGGGGTGGCGTCGGTGTCGAGATGCTCTTTGAGCCATGAGAGCGTGAACTTCATTTCGACAGCCCTCCATCGAGGGTCGGGATATCCAGCGCGGCGAAGCCGTAATGGCGCAGCCAGCGCAGGTCGCTTTCAAAGAAGCTGCGGATGTCGGGGATGCCGTATTTCAGCATCGCCATGCGGTCCAGGCCGAAGCCGAAGGCAAAGCCGGTGTATTTCTTCGAATCGAAGCCGCAATTCTCCAGCACCTTGCGGTGGACCATGCCGCTGCCGCCCAGCTCCAGCCAGTCATTGCCGGTGCCGAACCTGATCTGGCCAGGCACGGAGCGGTCGCAGCGCATGTCCCATTCCAGGCTCGGCTCGGTGAACGGAAAGAAGCTGGGGCGGGCGCGCAACTCAATCGCGTCGATCTCGAAGAAAGCCTTGCAGAATTCCTCCACCGTCCATTTCAGGTGGCCCAGATGGATGCCCTCATCGACCACCAGCGCCTCGACCTGGTGGAACATGGGCGAATGGGTGGCATCCGAATCCACGCGGTAGGTGCGGCCCGGCGAAATTACGCGGATGGGCGGCTTGCCCGCCGCCAGCATGGCGCGCACCTGCACCGGCGAGGTGTGGGTTCGCAGCACATGCGAAGACCCGTCGCCTATGTCGCCCTTCTGGGGCGCCACATAGAAGGTATCCTGCATCTGCCGCGCGGGATGGTCCGGGGGGATGTTCAGCTTTGTGAAGTTATAGTCGTCGAATTCGACATCCGGCCCCTCGGCCACGGAAAAACCCAGGTCGGCGAAGATGGCGGTGATCTCTTCCAGCACCTGGGAAATGGGATGGACCGTGCCGCCGCTCTCCGGCACCGGCGGCAGGGTGACATCCAGCTTCTCCGAGGCCAGGCGCGCGTCAAGCGCGATGTCGGCGAGCTGGGCCCTTCGCCGGGCGATGGCTTCGGTGACAGTGTCCTTCAGGCCGTTGAACAGCGGGCCCTGAACCTTGCGCTCTTCGGGGCTGAGCTTGCCCATTGTGGCAAGAAGCCCGCTGATGCTGCCCTTCTTGCCCAGGGCGGCAACGCGCACCGCGTCAAGCGCGGCCTCGTCGCCGGCCGCGGCAATGTCGGCCAGTATCTGCGATTGCAGCGAAGCGATATCGGTCATGAAAACCCCGAAGAGGATGGCGGGGCCCGAAGGCCCCGTTACGCTCCGGTGGCTTCTAGGCCTTGGACGCCTGATCCACCAGAGCCTTGAAGGCGGCGGGCTCGTGGATGGCGAGGTCGCTCAGCACCTTGCGGTCGATCGCGATGCCCGCAGTCGCGAGCCCGCTGATAAATCGGCTGTAGGTGAGGCCATGCTCGCGCACGGCGGCGTTGATGCGCTGGATCCAGAGGGCGCGGAAATTGCGCTTCTTCTCCTTGCGGCCGATGTAATTGTGCTGCAGCGAGCGATCGACCGCGGCGTTGGCGGCGCGGATCGTGTTCTTGCGACGGCCGCGAAAGCCCTTTGCGGCGTCGAGGACCTTGTTGCGGCGGGCGCGGCGCGCAACGGCGCGGGGTGCACGACTCATGGCTCAGATACCTCCGCCATAGGGCATCCAGCGCTTCACGCGCCGGGTCTCGGACTCGGACAGGGCGTCCATGCCGCGCAGGTTGCGGGTACGTTCGGGCGAGTTGTTGATCAACCGGTGGCGCTTGCCGACCTGATGGGTCTTGATCTTGCCCTTGGCGGTGAATTTGAAGCGCTTCTTGGCGCCCGACTTGGTCTTCAGTTTGGACATTTCGCTTTCCTTTGGAACCGTGAAGGTTCGAGTTGCGTTCGGGGCTGCCACGGCATGTCCGGCCGGGCCGCCCGGAGGGGCGCGTTTAAGAGGAATCTCGGCAAAAATGCAAGGGGCGGCGGGCGTATCGCGGTGCCGGCGCCTGCGCGGGCCCCGGATCGGGCGGAATCGGGGCTATGCGTCTTCGCCGTCGGCGCTCCGCCGGCCCGCGCCATTGCCGGTCCCCGGGGCCATGACGCCGAAATCCTTGGACTGGCTGCCCAGTTCGGCGGCGTCGAAGCCGTCCGCACCCAGGCCCCGCTTCAGAAGCTCGCGAACTGCCGCCGCCCGGCTGGGCATGCGGCTGGCAAAACGCCAGCTGTCCAGCGCGTCAAGCTCTTCCTGCGTCAACATAATCTGCAACCGCTCGCCCCGGCCGAGAGTGTCCATCGCAAAACTCCCAAATATCTGAATTTGAGTAAGTGGCTGAAATTCACCATTTCGAGTTCAACGAACAAGCCGGGACCGGGGTTCCTTGAGGCAGTGGAGCAAGTGGCGCAACAGCCGCTTATTGCTTAGATAAACCATTGTTTTTTCAAAGAGTTTTTTGTTTACGCAAAGGTGCCGTGAGGAGCATAGTATGGGCCGAAAGGGGGACCGTCATGGAAACCACCCTCAGACAGCCCAAACCCGAAAACCTGCAGATGCAAGATCCCGCCGCGGAGGCGCATCATCGCATCGCCAATAGCCTGACCCTGCTTGTGAGCATGGTACGCATGAAGGCCGCCAGCATCGCCCGCCGGCCCGACCCGCCCAGCGCGAACGAGGTCCGGGGGCTACTGGACGGCATCGGCGCGCGCATCAACACGATTGCCCATTTGCACCGGCTGCTCTCCCATGTGCCGTTCGAGGGAGAGGCCGAACTTCATCCGCACCTGAAAGAGGTGACCGATGCGCTGGTCTCGGCCCTGGCCTCTCCCGAGCAGCAGGTTCAGGTCGTCCACAGCGGCCAGGGTGCGATGGTGCGCACCTGCCAGGTGCAGCCCCTGGTGCTGATCCTGTGCGAAGTGTTCATCAACGCGATGAAATATGCCCGCCCAGATTCCGGGCAGGTGATCCTTTGGGTGGAGTGCGGCCGCGGCCTCGACGGACAGCTTCGGATTTCGGTCAGCGACAATGGCGGGGGCCTGCCCGATGGCCTGGATCCCCGCACGGCCAACGGCCTGGGCTTTCGGGTGATGCGCAGTCTGGCCGCCGAAGTCGGTGCCGAGCTGCATTTCGAATCCTCGCCCAAGGGGTTCGGCGTGCATCTGACACTGCCGGCGCGGCCAAACTGAACGCCAGGGCAGCCGCACGAGGCTCCTTCTGGACCGACGTTCCGGCATTTCGCCGATGGCCGCCTCCGAATTGACATGACGAGCCGCCACAGGATCGTTAGCGACCCCAATGGATCGACGTGCCCCGATGATATCCCTGATGCGTCTTTTGCGGTTTCTGGCGGTGTGGCTGTTCTGGCCCGGCGTGGCGCTTATCGCTTGGGGCGAGCTGACTCCCAACCCGCCAGCCCTGACCCAGCACATCTGGGACAAGGCTGAGCATTTTACCGCCTATTTCGGCCTCGCTGTAATGGCGACGCTTGTCGTGGGCCTGCGCCGCGCGTTGGCCTGGGCGATCCTGGGCGTCATCGCGCTGGGCGGGGCGCTGGAGATCCTGCAGGGCCTTTTGGGCCGGGACGCACAGCTGGGCGACTTCATTGCCAACACGATCGGCGCGCTGGCGGGCCTGGCGATGGCGGCGCTTTTTATTCGGGTCGCGGGGGGATCCCGGCTTGTTGGCGGCGGCCGGCGGCACTAGCCTCGTCGGTTCTTGTCCCGGACCGGGACCCAAGATGGGGACGCTCATGTTCGAGGAATTCAAGAAATTCGCCATGCGCGGCAACGTCATCGACCTGGCGGTCGGCGTGGTGATCGGCACGGCCTTCGGCAGCATCGTCAATTCGCTGGTCAAGGATGTGATCATGCCGCCGATCGGCCTTCTGATGGGCGGTATCGACTTCTCCAATTTCTTCGTCACCCTGAAGGGGCCGGCCGTCGCCACCCTGGCCGATGCCCAGAAGGCGGGCGCGGTCACCATCAATTACGGCATCTTCGTCAACACAGTGATCAATTTCCTGGTGGTGGCGATCGCCCTGTTCCTTTTGATCCGCACCATCAACCGGCTGCAGGCGCCGCCGCCAGCCGGCACGCAGGCGCCTGCTCCGCCGGAAGACATCCTTCTGCTGCGCGAGATCCGCGACAGCCTCAAGCAGCGCGGCTGATGTGGCGCGTCCTGGCAATGGCGCTGATGCTGGCGGCGGCGTCCACGCCTGCCAGGGCGGATAACGCCATGCAGGCCGCGGCCACGGCATTCTATGGCATTTATGGTGCCCAGGCCCGTCAGGGCGGACTTCCCAACGCCACCGGACGCATGCACTACGCGGCCGTGCTTTCGCCCCGGCTGAACCGGCTGCTGAACGACGCCGAGGCAGCCCAGGTCCGTTTCGACGCCAAGGTAAAGGGGGCGGCCCCATCGCTGATCGAAGGCGACATCTTCACCTCGATGTTCGAAGGCGCCACAAGCTGGGTGGTCGGCGATTGCACGGGCGATGCCAGCACCGCGCGCTGCCCGGTGACGCTGACCCATGCCGCCGTCAACCAGAAACCCGTGCAATGGCACGACATCCTGGTGCTGGCGCACGGCAATGCCGGCTGGAAGGTGGACGATGTCATCTATGACACCGGGTTTGCCTTCGGCAACACCGGCAGGCTCAGCGACATGCTGAAGATGGTGGTGGCCCAGGCGCCTGCCTGACCGCTGTAACTTTCTTGTGCTTTCCGCGTATGGAAAGGTGAAAGGACATCATCATGAGCAGCAAATTGCGTGACCTCACCCCCGAACAGCATCGCGTTCTGGTCGACCATGGCACCGAGCGCCCCGGTTCCAGCCCCCTCGACCGGGAAAAGCGGCCGGGCGAGTTCCAGTGCGCCGGCTGCGGCGCCCAGTTGTTCGATGCGAGCATGAAATTCGACAGCGGCACCGGCTGGCCCAGCTTTTTCGACACCCTGCCGGGTGCGGTCGAAACCAGCTCCGACAACAGCCACGGCATGAACCGCATCGAATTTCATTGCGCCCGCTGCGGCGGCCATCTGGGCCATATCTTCCCCGATGGACCCCAGCCGACCGGCCTGCGCTATTGCACCAACGGGTGTGCGCTGGATTTCAAACCCGGCGCCGGATAGACGGGCACGGGCCCTTCGTTTTTGTTGCATGCCGGAAAATCCGACGCCGCGCTCCCATCGGAGCGCGGCGTTCTGCTTTCCGAAATAGGTCCCTGGCTAGAAAGTGTCGCGGGAGCGGGCCAGCCCTTCGGCCTCCGCATCGCGCAGTTCCTGGCCCTCGGCACCATCCAGCGCCGCTTCGGCCTGCTTGCCCATTGCCGGGATCGCTGCCTTGTTGCGCTTGACGAATGCGGCCTGGTCGGAATCGAAGGCGCGTGTCGCGGCGTAATCGCCCTCGCCCACGATTTGTGCCTTCTTCACAGCCGGCTTGCTGGCCGCTTTCTTTGCCGCGGGCGCGGACCGCTTCACGGCCTTGGCGGGTGCGGCCTTCCTGGCAGACTTCTTCGTTGCCTTCCTTGTCGCCTTTCTGGCCGGGGCTTTGGCCTTGCTGGCGGAAACTTTCTTCTTCCCCGCTTTCCTCTTAGCTGCCTTCTTGGGGGCTGCCTTCTTGGCGGCCGCCTTCCTGGGAGCCGCTTTCCGGGTGGCCGCCTTCTTGGCCTTCACAGCCCTTGCCGGCTTTCCCGCTTTCTTCTTCTTCTTGCTTGCTGCCATGTCATTCACTCCATGGTTTGGTATCAGGCGGGCGAAACCTTACGCGCCTTCGCGCGAATGGGCGAGACTCCTCTTCGTTCGCTTAGCGAAATTCTTTGCCGGCTTCCGATGGCGCGCCCAGCGCAAGCCGCTCCATCAGCCAGGCGCCGGCGGGGCCTGGCGGCCGGGCACCGAGATGAACGCTGTGCAACGCGTAGAGCATCTCGTCTGATCCTTCGATCTTCAGTTCCACAAGCCGTCCGCGCTTGATGTCTTCGCGCACCATGAACCTTGGCATGTTGCCCCAGCCCAGCCCCGCCAGCAGCAGGGCGTGCTTTGCCGCCAGATCGGCCAGCCGCCAACTCTTCACCGACACGACACCGAAGTCGCGTCCCGCCGTCAGCGGCGAACGGTCGGTCAGCACCAGCTGGACGTGGTCGCGCGCGGCATGCGCGCTAATGGTGCCCTCACTCTGCGCGAGAGGGTGGTCGGGTGCGGCCACCGGGACAAGCCTGACCGAGCCGGCGGCCCCGCGCACAAGAAGGTCGCTCTCCAGCTCCAGAGGGCCGCTGATGCCGAAAGCGGCCTGGCCGGCCAGCACGCGTTCGGTCACCGCACCCAGCGCTTCCACCTCCAGCCGCAGGGCAACGGTGGGAAAGCGGCGGCGAAAAGCATCCAGCGCCTTCACCAGCCGGTTGGTCGGCAGCATCACATCGACCACCAGCGCCACTTCCGCTTCCAGCCCTTCGGTCAGGCCGCGCGCCTTGGCCAGAAGTCCATCCAGCGCAATGGCGATGCCGCGTGTGTCCGCCAGGATGGCTCGCCCCGCCTCGGTCAGTTCGGGCCGCCGGCTGCCGGCGCGCTGAAACAGACTGAGGCCGAGCTGGGCTTCCAGATTGGCGATGGCATAGCTGACAACCGAAGTGGCGCGCCCAAGTTTGCGCGCGGCGGCAGCAAAGCCGCCCGTCTCCACCACGGCCAGGAAGACCGCAATCTGATCGAGGGTGGGAGGGGCGGGCTGGGCGCTCATTCAAATGTCTCGAACAAGTTGATCGATATTATCCCAATTTTCAGAACGAAGCCCAGCCCCCACATTCGGTTCTGCAGATTCACAGCCGGAGGTTTTCATGCCCGCTCCAAAAGTCCTGATCCCCTTCTATTCCCGCACCGGCACCATCCAGCGCCTGGCCGAGGCCGTGGCGGAAGGCGCCCGCGCCGAGGGGGCCGAGGTGCGTCTTCGTCGCGCCCGCGAGCTGGTCTCTCCCGAAATCGTCGCATCGGTCCCCGGCTGGAAGGAGGCCGCCGACGCCATGAACTCCCGCTATGAGGCTCCCACCGCCGACGATGCGCTATGGGCCGACGCCATAATCTTCGGCACCCCCACGCGCTTTGGTTCGGTCGCGTCCGAACTGAAGGCCTATATCGATTCGCTGGGTGGGGTGTGGGCACAGGGCAAGCTGGTCGGCAAGGTCGGTTCCGCCTTTGCGGGGTCGGCCCAGCAGCATGGCGGAAACGAATCCACCGTCATCTCGCTCTACAATCCGATGGCGCATCTGGGCCTGATCATCGTTCCCACCGGCTATGGCGATGGCGTGATGTTCGCGGGCGCCGGCTCGCCCTATGGTGCCTCGGTCGTGTCGGGCAACCCGCCTGCCGGTCCCAGCGAAGCCGAACTGGCGGTCGGACGGTTTCAGGGCAAGCGCGTGGCGCAGGTCGCAAGGAAGCTGGCGTCTTGAGTTAGCCCCCTTCGAGGCGCGGCCGCGCGAAAGAGGGAGCGTGCACGTTGGCATGCTAGGGTCCGGCGCATGATCGCGCTCTATCTTGAAGATTTCGCGCCCGGCCAGCTCTTTCGGAGCGGCGAGC
>JBEHXB010000055.1:0-10758 GCA_048498895.1 Pseudomonadota bacterium | reverse complement strand
CGGCAAGACCATCGCCATCACCGGAGCGA
Source organism: Pseudomonadota bacterium (assembly GCA_048498895.1). Taxonomy (GTDB): domain Bacteria; phylum Pseudomonadota; class Alphaproteobacteria; order Micropepsales; family Micropepsaceae; genus Rhizomicrobium. Next base: position 10,729 of record JBEHXB010000055.1, on the reverse strand, counting down.
CATCGGGCATCGGCGAAGTCGCCGCGATCCGGCTGGCGGAAATGGGCGCGCATGTCGTTTTCACGGCCCGTGACAGGGTGCGCGCCCAGGCCACGATGGAAAAACTGCGCGTGGCAAATCCCAACGCCGATCACGCCGCGATCCTGGCTGACCTGTCGCGCCTGGCGGAGATGAAGCGGGTGGGCGCCGATCTGGCCGCGCTGCCGCGCCTGGACGTTCTGATCAACAATGCCGGAGCGCTGTTCAATCGCCGGCTGGAAACTCCTGATGGGCTGGAGAAGACCTTCGCCCTGAACCATATGGCCTATTTCGGGGTGACCAATCTGGTGCTGGCGCGCCTTCAGCCCGGTGCGCGCATCGTCAACGTGGCGTCGGATGCGCATCGGGGTGCCCGGCTGGACCTGGACGACCTGCAATCGTCCAGGCGCTATGCGGGCTTTCGCGCCTATGCCAATTCCAAGCTCTGCAACATCCTGTTCACCCGCGAACTGGCGCGGCGCATCCCGGCGGGCGTGACCGCCAACTGTCTGCATCCCGGCTTTGTCGCCACCCGTTTTGGCGATGAATCCGGCGGGTTGCTGCGCTGGGCATTCCAGCTGATCAAGCCGGTCGCCGCGATCCCGCCGGAAGAGGGGGCCAGGACCATCATTTATCTGGCGTCGTCACCGGATGTGGAAGGTGTCAGCGGCGATTATTTCGCCAAGTGCCGCGTCGCCGTGCCCACGCCGGCGGCGCGCAACGACGGGATGGCGCGGCGGCTTTGGGAAATGTCGGCCCGTATCATGGGCGAGGGCGCATGACCCCGAGGAACATTGCCCTTCGCGGGATTGCCGCGATTCTGTGGATCGCCGCGGCCTTTGAGATTTTCGGCGGCGCGTTCGTCTGGCGCGAGCCGCTGGCTGGTGTCACCAATGTCCGGGAAGACGGCTTTGTCAGCTACAGTTTCTCGCTCTACCGGCTGGCGCCGCCGCCCAAGGGGCCGCCCTATTGCGATCTGGTGACCATTGCCAGGCTGAACTTCGCCATGCCGTGCGACTGGCGCCCGCCCTTCATCGATCTGGCTGAAAAGTATTTCTAGGTGAAGATGGCCAGGCCGTTTTCCAGCCTGACGCCGCCGCGTGCCAGAAGGCCGAGCGCCTCGGGATAGAGTCTGTGCTCGATTTCCAGAACACGCGCCGCCAGGGTTTCCGGCGTGTCGGAGGGTTGCACTGGCACGGCCGCCTGCGCGATCACCGGGCCGGCGTCCAGCTCGGGCACCACGAAATGCACCGAGGCGCCGGACAGCGCCTCCTTTGCTTCGATCACCCGCTCATGGACGCGCGTGCCCCGGTAGGCAGGCAGCAGCGAGGGATGAATGTTGATCAACCGGCCTTCCCAGGCACGCACGAAACCGTCGGACAGGATGCGCATGAAGCCGGCCAGGCAGACGATGTCCGCGCCCGCCGCGCGCAGGGCGGTGTCGATCTGCGCGTCGAAGGCCTCGCGCGTCCTGCCCTGATGGGGGATGACCTGGGTGGCGATGCCGGCGGCGGCGGCTTTTTCCAGCCCGCCAGCGCCTTCGATATTGGAAATCACCAGCACGATCCGGTAGCTGTCGCCCTGCGCGGCGATCAGGGCGCCAAGATTGCTGCCGCGCCCGGAAATCAGGACGGCTACCGTTCTCAAAGCTTCAGGGTCCCGCGATAGACGACCTTGGCTTCACCTTCTGCACCTTCAGCGGCCACCAGCTTGCCCAGCCGTACCGCCCTGTCGCCGCATTCCTGGAAGGCGTCGATCACGTGGCCGGCGTTTTTTTCTTCCGCCACCGCCACCAGCCCGATGCCGCAATTGAAGGTGCGCAGCATCTCGGCCTCGGCGATCCCCGCCGTCCGCGCCAGCCAGGAGAAGACCGGCGGCACGGGAACGCAGTCCAGGTCCACCTCGGCGTCCAAACCGCCGGGCAGACAGCGCGGCAGATTGTCGGTGATGCCGCCGCCGGTGATGTGGGCCAGCCCAAGCACGCCGGAACGCATCGCTTCCAGCGCCGATTTCACATAGAGCCGCGTGGGCGTCAGCAGCGCTTCGCCCAGCGATTTTCCGGGTGCGAAGGGCGCATTCGCATCCAGCGAAAGACCGGAGCGCTCGACCACCTTTCTGACCAGCGAATAGCCGTTGGAATGCACGCCGCTGGAGACTACGCCCACCAGCACGTCGCCCGGCTTCATCGCGGCGGTTTTCGGCAGGATGGCGTCACGCTCCACCGCGCCGACGGCGAAGCCGGCCAGGTCGAAATCGCCTCTGGCATAGAGGCCTGGCATCTCGGCGGTCTCGCCGCCGATCAGGGCGCAGCCCGATTCGCGGCAGGCGCGGGCGATGCCTTCCACCACGATGGCCGCGCTTTCCACATCCAGCTTGCCGGTGGCGTAATAATCCAGGAAGAAAAGCGGCTCGGCGCCCTGCACCACGATATCGTTGACGCACATCGCAACCAGGTCCTGGCCGATGCCGTCAAACCGGCCTGTGTCGATAGCCAGCTTGAGCTTGGTGCCCACGCCATCGGTGCCCGACACCAGGATGGGGTCCTTGAAGCCGGCAGCCTTCAGGTCGAACAATCCGCCGAACCCGCCCAGATCGGCGTCGGCGCCGCGGCGGCGGGTGCTGCGCGCGGCAGGCGCGATACGCGCCACCAGTGCTTCGCCCGCATCGATATCGACGCCGGCGTCCCTGTAGGTCAGGCCATCTTTCGTCCCGTGAGAATTGCTGGTCATGGGTTCCGGCTGGGAAAGCTCCGCCCCGTTTAATCAGCCCCCGGCGGAGGCGCAAGCACGGGCATCCAACCGCGCACAGGCCGTGGTGGTGCGGGCCTTGAAATGGCCGAAATCGAACCGAATGTTCGGCCCGAAAGAGCCATGTTGCTCAAAGTGATACTTTCACCGGGCGGGGCCGGTGCCTATACTCCCGCACATTCCAGACAGGTTCTCTGATGATTTCGCGTCTCCACCGGTTTTTGCCCGTCCTTATCCTTGCGCTTTTCATGGCGCCCGGAGCGGCCAGGGCGGCAGGAGGCCTGTTCACCGTGGCCGACATCCATGTCGATGCCGCCGCCGCGTCCTCGACCGAGGCGATGAATGCCGCGATCGTTCAAGGCCGGTCCAGGGCGTTCCAGATCCTGTTCCGCCGCCTGACCCGCCAGCAGGACTGGGACCGCCAGCCGCCGCTGGACGCGGGCGCGCTGCTGCGGCTGTCGCGCGGGTTCACCATCGCCCATGAGCGGCGCTCCACCACGCGCTATGTCGCCGACATTACCTATGTGTTCAATCCGGACGCCGTGGCCCGGCTGTTGCGTGCCAACGCCATTGCCTATGCCCAAGCGCCGGCCCGGCGCGTGCTGGTGATCCCCATGTCGCCGGAGGTCAGCCATGGTCCCTGGTCGCAGGCCCTGGCCAACCCGGCCCTGCAGGACAGCATGGTGCCCTATGTGGTGGCGAATGCGGAGGAGGTGGCCGGCCTTTCCGGCCTGGATTTCAATACCGCGACCTGGAACGACGTGGCCGCGGTCGCCGTGCGCGAGCAGGCTGCCCAGGCGGCACTGGTGCAGGCCGTCTATGCCAATGGCCACATCACCGTGAACATCCGCCGCCTCGGCCCCGGCGAACCTCCGGCCAAGACGCAGGTCGACGTGCCCCTGATGCAGACGGTGGGGACCACCTATCCGGCCGCGGCGGACGCGGCGGTGCACGCCATCGAGGATCTGTGGAAGTCGCGCAATGTGATCGACTACAGCCAGCGCGGCCGCATCACCGCCGACTTGCGCATCGTCAGCCTGCCGCAATGGGCCGATGTGCAGAACCAGCTTGCAGGGGTGAACAACGTCACCGGCGTGACCGTGGTGGCAATGGACATGGCCTATGCGCGTCTGTCGATCGCCTATATCGGCAATATCGATCAACTGCGCGATGCGATGGGCGCTTCGGGACTTACCCTCACCAGTCGGGGCGGCCAATGGCAACTCAGCGCCGGCAACGGGCCTTAGATCTGTTCGCGGACACGTGTCCGGCGCCTGGGCCCATGACGGAGCGGTCATAGCCATGCGGCATGTGCCGAACATTCTTTCGGCGCTCCGGCTGCTGGCGGCACCGTTTGCCGCCTGGCTGATCCTGGCCGGGCATGACGCCGCTTCGCTGACGGTGTTTGCCGTCGCCGGCCTGAGCGACGCGCTGGATGGCTGGATCGCGCGCCGCTTCGGCTTTACTTCGCAGTTCGGCGGCTGGCTGGACCCGGCTGCGGACAAGCTGCTGATGATATTGTGCGTGCTGGCGCTGTTCTGGGTGGGCGTCACGCCCCTGTGGCTGGCGGTGCTGATGATCCTGCGCGACCTGCTGATCGCGGCGGGCTGGCTGGTTGTGCAGTGGATGTCGTTGCCGGTGACGCGGGTTCCCCTGCGCATCGGCAAGGCAACTACCCTCGTGCAGATCTGCTATATCGGCATGATGTTGCTGATGCTGGCATTCGACATCGTCCAGCCGCGCGTTTCGGCGGCGGCGGCAATTGCCACGGGCCTTCTGACCGTCCTGTCGGGCGGGGGGTATGCGGGCCTGTTCTTGCGCGGCCTTCTGTTCGGACGGCGTGCGGCATGAAGGGACAGCTCGTCTTGCCGCTGGAGTTGCCGGGGGCGTTTGGCCGCGAGGATTTCCTGGAGGGGCCCGGTAACGCCAAGGCCGTGGCCTTCATCGATGCGTGGCCGGACTGGGCCCAGCCCGCCGCGGCGCTTCATGGCCCGCCCGCCGCCGGCAAGTCGCACCTGGCGGCGATCTGGGCACGAAAGGCGGGGGCGCCGGTGATCGCCGCGCCGGGTCTGGAGCGGGACATCCCCAATGGCCCCCTGGTGGTCGAGGATGTGGGACCCGACACGCCCGAGGCGCCGCTTTTTGCCCTGCTGGAGCGGGGCCACCCGCTGCTGCTGACCGCTCCCGTCCCGCCTGCGCAGTGGCCGCGGGATTTCGGCTTCACGCTCCCGGACCTGGTCTCGCGCTGTCGGGCGCTTCTGGGATTTGCGCTATGGGCGCCGGACGAAACCCTGTTGATGGGGCTGGCGGTCAAGCTGTTTGCCGACCGCCAGGTGACGGTTCCCGAAGCCGTGGTCAGCCACATGATCCGCTGCCTGGAGCGGTCGCCGGCGGCGATCCGCGATTTCGTCGCGCAAGCCGACGCGCGGGCTCTGGCGGAAAAAAGGCCGATTAATCTGGGTCTTATCAAGGAATTGCTGGCCGGTCCGCAGCCGCCCATGCTGTTCTGAGGACGGTTCCGTCATTACAATTTTACCGTCGGCGGTCTAGGGTTGCACATGATCAGTTCCAGTCCGAACCCGCCGCTGGCGCTCGTCCCTGACGAGCGGGCCGGGGAGGCCAAGGCGTCTACCGACAATGTGGTGAGCCTGGCCGCCGGGGGCAGCAACCTGTCCTTTGATCCCGCCTCGCCGGAGCGCTTCGTCAACCGCGAGCTGTCCTGGCTGGCCTTCAACCGCCGGGTGATCGAGGAGGCGCAGAACAGGCGCCATCCCCTGTTCGAGCGGGTGCGGTTTCTTTCCATCTCCGCCTCCAACCTGGACGAATTCTACATGGTGCGCGTGGCCGGCCTGATGGGCATGGTGCGCGAAGGCGTGGCCACGCCCAGCGCCGACGGCCTGACGCCCGCCCAGCAGCTTGAGAAGGTGGATGAAACCGCGCGCGCCCTGATCGCCGACCAGCAGAACATCTGGTCGCTGCTGCATGCCGAGCTGCGCAAGGAAAACATCAGTGTGATGGCGGGCGAGGAACTGGACGACAGGGACCGCGACTGGCTGGATGGCCAGTTCCGCGACCAGATATTTCCCGTGCTCACGCCGCTGGCGATCGATCCGGCGCATCCCTTTCCCTTCATTCCCAACCTGGGCTTCACCATCGCGGTGCAGCTGAAGAACAGCCGCGACGGCAAGTCGTTCTCGGCACTGATTCCGGTGCCGCCGCAGCTGCGCCGGTTCATCCGCCTGCCCGACACGGCCAGGCGCGTGCGCTTCATTCCGCTGGAACATGTGATCGCGCTCTATTTCGACCGCCTGTTTCCCGGCCATGTGGTGTGCGGCTGGGGCATGTTCCGCCTGCTTCGCGACAGCGACGTGGAGGTGGAGGAAGAGGCCGAAGATCTGGTCCTGCTGTTCGAGACGCTGCTCAAGCGGCGCCGGCGCGGCAGCGTGATCCACATGAAGTGCAGCGAGTCGATGCCGCAATCGCTGCGCCAGTTCATTGCCGAGCATCTGGACCTGGACGATTCGAAAATCGTCATGATCACGAACCTGATGGGCCTGTCGGATCTTGGAAAGCTGATCCTGCCGGAACGGCCGGACCTGCTGTTCAAGCCCTATATCCCGCGCTTTCCCGAGCGCATCCGCGATCATGGCGGTGACGCCTTTGTCGCCATCCGCGAAAAGGACCTGATCGTCCACCATCCCTTCGAAAGTTTCGATACGGTGGTGCAGTTCCTGCGCCAGGCCGCCGCCGATCCCGACGTGGTGGCGATCAAGCAGACGCTCTACCGCACCAGTTCGGACAGTCCCATCGTCGCGGCGCTGATCGAGGCGGCCGAGGCGGGCAAGTCGGTCACCGCGCTGGTGGAACTGAAGGCCCGCTTCGACGAGGCCGCCAACATCAAATGGGCCCGCGACCTCGAACGTGCCGGCGTGCAGGTGGTCTATGGCTTCGTCACGCTCAAGACCCACGCCAAGATCAGCCTGGTGGTGCGCCGCGAGCAGGGCCAGCTGCACACCTATGTCCATTTCGGGACCGGCAACTATCACCCCAATACAGCGAAGATCTATACCGACCTGTCGTTGTTTTCGGCCGATCCGGCGCTGGGCCGCGACGCCGCGCAGATTTTCAACTTCATCACCGGCTATGCCGAACCGGTGGCGCTGGAAAAGCTGGCCATGTCTCCCTTCACGCTGCGCGGACGGCTGGTCGAGGCGATCCAGCAGGAGATCATGCATGCGCGCGCCGGCCGGCCCGCCGCGATCTGGGCCAAGCTGAACGCGCTGGTCGATCCGGCGATGATTGACGGGCTCTATCGCGCCAGCCAGGCGGGCGTGAAGGTGGAATTGATCGTGCGCGGCATCTGCTGCCTCAGGCCGGGCGTTCCTGGCCTGTCCGAGAACATCCGGGTCAAATCAATCGTCGGCCGCTTCCTGGAACATGGCCGCATTGTCTGCTTCGGCGGCGGTCACGGCCTGCCGCACAAGGACGCCAGGGTCTACATCTCCTCGGCCGACTGGATGCCGCGCAACCTGGACCGCCGGGTGGAGATCCTGGTTCCCATTGAAAATCCCACCGTCCATCAACAGGTCCTTGACCAGATCATGGTGGCCCAGATGAAAGACCAGGCACAAAGCTGGTATATGCAGGCGGACGGGCGTTATGTCCGTGATTCCCACGCCGAGGACGCAGATGCCTTTTCCGCGCACATGTACTTCATGACGAACCCGTCTCTTTCGGGCCGTGGTCGCGCGCTCAAGATGCAGAACCCGGGCTCGGCAAAGCAGCGGACCTGAGACGTGTCTGCCATCCTTGAGCCTCGCGGCGCCTCGCCCCGCGCCGGCAGGGCGCGCGGCCCGGTCGCCATTGTCGATATCGGCTCCAATTCCGTGCGTCTCGTCGTCTATGAGAGCGCCAGCCGCATCGCCGCCACGTTCCAGAACGAGAAATCGATCTGCGCCATCGGCCGGAACATGGTCACCAGCGGCCGGCTGCATTCCGAGGGCTGTGCGCTGGCGCTGGAGGCACTGGCCCGCTTCCGCCTGATCGCCGATGGCCTGAAGGCCGATACGCGCGAGGCGGTGGCGACGGCGGCAGCCCGCGATGCGGTCAATGGCGCTGAATTCATCCGCAAGGCAGAGGCAATCTGGGGTGGGCCGATCCGTATTCTGGCGGGCCAGGACGAGGCCCGCATCGCCGCCGAAGGGGTGCTCGCCGGCATTCCCGACGCCGAAGGCATCGCCGCCGATCTGGGCGGAGGCAGCCTGGACATGGTGTCAATAAAGGGCGGCACGACCGGGGCGGCCTTTACGCTGCCGTTCGGGCCCTTGCGCCTGATGGACCAGTCGAAGGGCGATCCGGACAAGGCGCGCAACATCGTCGACAAGGGGCTCAAGAACCTTCCCGTTCTGTCGGCGCCGGCGCTCTATGCGGTGGGCGGCATCTGGCGCAGCCTGGCACGGGTGGACATGGAGGAGCATAACTATCCCCTCCATGTGCTGCAGCAATACACCATCCCCCGCGGGCGGGCGCTGCGCCTGTGCCGCGTGCTGGCGGGGCTGTCGAAGGACAGCGTGCGGAAGATCAAGGTGGTGTCCAAGCGCCGTGCCGAAAGCCTGCCCTATGGCGCGGTGGTGCTCGAGCGGCTTCTGGAGCAGAGCAACATCCAGGAGGTGGTGATCAGCGCGTATGGGCTGCGCGAGGGTGTTCTGTTCCAGCGCCTCCCGGCGGAAGAGCGCGCCAAGGACCCGCTGGTGGAGTTCGCCCGCGCCGCCAACGCGCGCTTCGCTCGCGTGGCCGCCCATGCCGACGCGATGCTGGCCTGGACGCGGCCGCTGTTCGACGGCGAGACCGCCGAGATGGCGCGGGTGCGCGAAGCCTCGGCAAATTTCTCCGATATCGGCTGGCGCCGCCACCCGGACGACCGCGCCGTTGGCGCCTTCAGCCAGGTGTTGACCGCGCCCTTCGCCGGGGCAAGCCACCGGGCGCGCGCCCTGATCGCGGCGTCGGTGTTTCATCGCTATTCGGGCGATGAGGATTTTCCGCAAGGTCTGGCGCTGGACAGTCTTCTGGACCGGGACGATCAAATGCGGGCCCTGATCCTGGGGCTCACCTGGCGCTTCGTCTTCTCGCTGTCCGCCAGTGCAGCGGGCGAGCTGGCGCATTATCGCCTGCGCCAGACCCCGTCCAAGGTGATCCTGGAAGTCCCTGCCCACCGCGAGGCGGTGGCAGGCGAGCCCGTGCAGAAACGTCTGGGCGTGCTGGCCGATGCGCTGGGCAAGAAGGGCGAGATTTTGATCGGCTAGAGGCCGGCCCGCCGCACACGGAAAAACGCTCCCGTGAATCGATTCGCCCGGCCACGCTATTCAGGGCGCCTTGGCCAGCGCCGGCCACTCGCCGATCGGAACCTTGGCCACCAGGGTAGCGCCACCCTTGGCATCGGGACGGAACACAAGGGCTTCGCCGTCGCCGATGCCGGGCGCATCCGTCGGAAAAGCCGCGACGATGTTGGGCATATGGGTAACAATCAGCGTGTCATGGCCAGGTGCGGGCGTCATGGCGGCGTGGGCGCGCAGCCAGGCGGCAGGACCGTTCGTCTGGATTGGCGCCATGCTGTGGCCGGCGTCGCCCAGTTCGGGCACCAATTCCGGTTTGCCCGCCGCGACCAGCGCCACCGTCTGGCGGGCGCGGAAGGCAGGGCTGGAATAGACCTTACCGATCGCGATCTTCATGGTGCGCAACGCCATGCCCATGGCGCGCGCCATGGTCTTTCCCTTGGCGTCGAGCTGGCGCTCATGGGCGGTGTTGCCCGGATCGGGGGATGTCGGCGGGGTGGTGGGAGAACTGGCGTGGCGCATCACCAGCACATAGCCGCCGCCTTTGAGGGCATCGGCCAGATCGGCGCCCGTCAGCATCGCCGCCGAGGCCGGTCCGGAAAATGTCAGCGCTGTGAACAGAACGGCAAGCCGATACAGACCCAACATGGGTGACGCTCCCTAGCCATATCGTAACACCGTCGTGGAAGACGATGGATTGCAATTTTGTTACGCTATCGGGACGGTGGAGGCGTGGAACGCGATGAATGGATTGAACCGGCGCGGCGCATTGGCGGTGGCCGCGGGACTGTCGGCGGTCACGGCCGCGAAGGCGGAAAGCCGCGACCTGTCCGGCTATGCCATCAACCTGGACACCTGGTTCCGCGATAGGCCCTTTGCAGAACGTTTCGCGCTGGCGCGCCAGGCGGGCTTCACGATCATGGAATTCTGGAGAGCCGATCGCGGCGACGGCATGGACGCCGCCGCCATCCGCAAGCTGGCAGACGCCAACGGGCTTTCCATCACCCAGTATGCGCCGGTGGCGCCCAGGTTCGGCGATCCCGCCCAGCACGGCGCACTGATGACGATGATCCGGACCGCCATTGCCGATTGCCGTGTCCTGGGCTGCAGCAAATTCACCTTGACCGGCCATGACAATGTCGAGGGCATGAGCCGCGAAGCCATGCTGGCCGGATATGTCACCGGGCTTATGCGTATCGCGCCTTTGCTGGAGGAGGCGGGCATCACCGCGCTGGTAGAGCCCTTCAACCGGGTCAACCATATCGGGCATTTTCTCAATGGCTCGGTGCCGGCAGTGTCGCTGGTGCGCAGCGTGAATTCGCCGCGCGTCAGGCTGTTGTGGGACTTCTACCACATGCAGCTGGAGGACGGGGACCTGATCGAGAAATTCACCGCCGGCGCCGACCTGGCCGCCCATGTGCAGATCGGCGATGTTCCGGGCCGCCATGAGCCGGGCACCGGCGAGGTGAACCACGCCAACCTGATCGGCGCGGTGCGCGCAGCGGGCTTCAAGGACCCCATCGGACTGGAATTCATGCCGCTGGACGGAAACTGGCAGCGGGCGGTCCGGGCGGTGCGGGCGCGGGGTGTCTGACCGGCGGCAAATTGCTGCGGCGCGTCAGACCGTGCGCG
>JBEHXB010000054.1:0-10839 GCA_048498895.1 Pseudomonadota bacterium | reverse complement strand
GACGCCCAGGATGGGAACCTTGCCGTCCGCCTTTCGTATGACATCCATGCAGATTCCCGCTTCATTCGGGGTGCAGGGGCCCGGCGACAGCACGATGCCGTCCGGCTTCAGCGCCAGCGCTTCGTCGGCGGTGATCTCGTCATTGCGGACGACTTTCACCTCTGCCCCAAGCTCGCCCAGATAATGGAAGAGATTCCAGGTGAAGCTGTCATAGTTGTCGATGAGCAGGATCACTCAGCACCTAAGTCACTGATATATTTAGGCATAAATTCCAACAGTTTCCTCTGATACCCGCTCCGGTACCCGCTTTTTTTGTGGATGCCGGTGGCTAGCCTCGGATGTCCTTGGACTTATCGCCCCTATCGGGGCGAAATCCGGCCAGCCGCGCGCCTGAGCTATTCTCCCGGAAACAGCTAGGAAAGGGAAGTCCAAGCCGGCTACACCGGGAACTTGGCAAACCCGCGTTTTGGAAGGAACCGCTCGGTTCGGTGTCTTTGCGAGAGGAGGAGGAATCGCCTGGGGGTTAGGCGATGTCTCGGTCCATTCGTGGGGAGCGGCGGCAGAAGTCCGCCGCTCCCGATGCTGCCGCCATTGAGGCCGAAATCGAGCGCATTCAGACGCTCAACACGGCCGAAGCCCGTTCTCTTTGGCAGGAGATATTCAAGCGGCCAGTAGCGCTGACCGACACCGCCACGCGCGACGACGTGGTCAAAGCATCGGAAGGGCATGTGCTTGGCAAGGCCGTCCTGGCTGGCCGTTTTCATCGCTAAACTCATAGATGAAGCGAGCGCAAGTTCTAGTTCGGGAGCCAATTCTAAAGCGAAATTTCTACAATTGGGTTATGTGCTCGCAGAAGCGTGCAGTTGCGCTCTGTAAGGAAATTGTAAAGGCAAGATTTTACAGCCGTTTGGGGTCAATTTTACCTAATTACTGCGGCTAAGAGCTTTATGCGCCGCAGCATGCAGGCGGCCCGATTGCTATCGGCTTTCGGTCTCTCCCGCATTGACATACTTTTGTGATACGATTGCCGCAACTTCGGCGGCGGCCGCGAACTCAAAATGCGCCGCACGTAGTTTTGCAAATGGGTCTCAGCGGGATACGCGCCAGCTGCTTTGCAAAAGACAAGGTGAAAGAGCGGGAGCAACATAATGTCGCCGGCCATACAGCGCGCGAAGTTTTCAATTGGCGTTCTTGCCTCGGCGGGTTTTGTTGGTTTGGCTTTACATGGCATTGCAGCGGCTGAGATACCGGCTGCCAACCGCCCCAACTCGAACTCGACGTCGATTGGTGCTGCCGCGTCTGCCGAAAAGCCCATCGATCGCATGCACTTGTTGCAGCAATATTGCTCAGGCTGCCACAACGACAAGCTGAAGACCGCTGGCATGTCGGTTCAGCAGCTCGACGCCAGTCACCTCGGCACTGATGATGCGGCTTGGGAGGGCATATTGCGCCGCGTGAGTTTGGGGGAGATGCCGCCCAAAGGCATGCCGCGCCCGCCCAAGGAGCAAATCGCCGATTTCACCCGCTGGCTGGCCACGTCCCTTGATAGTGTGGCCGCCGCAAATCCTAACCCTGGCCGCGCCACCCTCCGCCGGATGAACCGCACAGAATATGGCAATGCTGTTCGGGATGTCCTGGGCATCGATATCGACCTGGGCAAGGATCTTCCGGCCGACGATACGGGATACGGGTTCGACAACATCGCGGATGTTCTGACGGTCTCCCCCACCCTCATGGACCGTTACATCAATGTCGCTGACCGGGTTAGTCATCTTGCCACGGGACTGGCGTCGCGCACACCCGTTTCCGCCGACTACAAGCTTGCCAAAGACTTGTTCGAAAATGCCTTCGGCGTTCCGTCTTACAATGAGCGCGCCAGCGATGATCTTCCCGTTGATTCGCGTGGCGGCGGTTCGTTCAAATTCTATGCGCCCTACGACGCGACGTACACGATCCAGGTCTACTTAAATGCGGGCACCCAGACCGAAACGGAGATCGACGCCAACAATCGCTACGAGGTAAAGGTCCTCCTCAAGGCTGGTCTTCGCACCATCGGCGCGTCCTTCCACAAGCGCCTGGCCTTGGACCAAATCCTCATTCCAAGGAGCACGAAAGGACCGCGGACCGCCCTTCCGGAGACAGTGGAACAGGTCCCTCTCGACGTGCAGGTCGATGGCGTGCGTGTCAAGGAACTTGCAATTCCCACGGTCGCCCATGGTCCCAATGTCGCTCAAGCCTTCTATCAGCGCGATGTCATGCAGATATCCGTCGTCGGGCCTTATGACGTAAAAGGACCGGGCGACACGGCAAGCCGCCACAAGATATTTATTTGCAGGCCGTCTGCGGCGCTGGCAGAAGCAGCCTGCGCTCGGAAGATTGTTTCTGCCCTAGCCCGTCATGCCTATCGCCGGCCGGTAATTGCGGCAGATATAGCACCGCTGATGAAGATCTATGACCAAGGTCGCAGAGGTTTCGATTTTGAACACGGCATTGCAGCCGCGCTGGAACAAATGCTGGTTTCTCCAAACTTTCTTTTTATGCGCGAAAGCGATCCCTTGAACAGCCCGCCTGGTAGCGTTCACCGGATCAGCGATGTCGAACTAGCGACCCGCTTGTCATTCTTCCTGTGGAGCAGCATTCCAGACGACCAGCTGCTGTCGATCGCCGAAAAAGGGCAGCTTCACATAACGCCAGTCCTCAGACAGCAAGTCACGCGCATGTTGGCCGATCCCAAGGCTCGGGCCTTGACCCAGAATTTCGCCGGACAATGGCTTTATTTGCGCCGTCTTGAATACCAAAAGCCGGACAAGGATGCGTACCCCAACTTCGACCAGCGCCTTCGTGCCGCGATGCTCACGGAAACTCAGATGTTTTTCGACGGTATCGTACGACAGAATCGCAGTGTTCTGGATTTTCTGAACGCCAACTATACCTATGTAAATCAGCGCCTAGCCGAGCATTACGGCATGCCCGGGATCTATGGCACTACCTTCCGCCGCGTGGCTCTGGACCCGGCTCTGCATCGTGGCGGTCTGCTGGGCCAGGGCAGCATCCTGACGGTCACGTCGTACAATGATCGCACCTCTGTGGTGCTGCGCGGCAAGTGGATTCTGGAAAACCTGCTGGCCGCGGCGCCGCCGCCGCCGCCGCCAAACGTTCCCGCTCTGAATGACGCCAAGAATGGCAAGCTGCTCACGGTGCGTGAACAGATGGAGATTCATCGCAGCAATCCGGTCTGCGCCTCCTGTCACACCAAGATGGACCCGCTTGGTTTCAGCCTCGAGAACTACGATGCGGTGGGTGCATGGCGGGCAGGGTATGCCGGACAGAAAGTGGATGCCTCGGCCGTTTTGCCCGACGGGACGCAGTTTGACGGCCCCCAGGGCCTGCAGGGAATTTTGCTTGCTAGAAAAGACCAATTTGTTGAAGCATTTACTGAACAGATGATGACCTATGGGCTTGGCAGAGGTCTAGCGGCCTATGACATGCCCTCGGTTCGCAAGATTAGCCATGCAGCGGCCCAAGACGGCTACCGCATGAATGCGATAATCATGGGAATCGTCCAAAGCGTACCCTTTGTCATGAGAAGGACACCGCAAAGATGATCATTACACGCAAGGCCATGGATCGTCGCACCGTCCTGCGTGGCACCGGGGCTGCATTGGCGCTGCCGCTTCTAGATGCCATGATCCCCACCAACTCTATGGCGGCAGAAGCCGCTGCTCAGGCGCGGATGCGGCTTCAGGTCATTTACATGCCGAACGGCATGATGATGCAGAATTTCACGCCTGCGCAGGCCGGAGAGGGCTACGCGATCACCCCGATACTCAAGCCACTTGAGCCTTACCGGGAAAAGTTCACCGTCATCACCGGCCTGGCACACAAGCAGGCAGAGGCGCTGGGCGACGGCGGCGGAGACCATGGCCGGTGCTGTGGTTCCTATCTGACGGGCGTTCATGTCAAGAAGACCCAGGGCGCCGACATTAGCGCCGGCCCTTCGATGGACCAGATCGTTGCCAGGCAGTTTGGCGAAGCAACGCAGATACCCTCGCTAGAACTCGGCCTGGACCCGCCAAGCCTGGTCGGAAGCTGCGACACCGGCTACAGCTGCGCTTACACGAACACCTTGTCGTGGAGCACCGCCACCACGCCGCTTCCCGTCACGATCAATCCGCGCGAAGTGTTTGAACGCCTTTTTGGCAATGGCGACATTTTAGACGCCAAAAGCCGCGTCGCCAAGCTGAAGCAGCAGGCCAGCATCTTGGATGCCGTGGTGCAGGATGCGAAGCACCTTTCCGGCACCATGGGCGCCGATGACAAGAAGAAAATCGATGAATACATGCAGTCCATCCGCGACATCGAGCGCCGCATCCAGAAGCTGGAACAGGGTGGCGTGGAGGAGGCCTCATTGCCCGCATATGCGCGACCGGCAGGCATTCCGGATTCCTTTGGGGACTATGCACGCATGATGATCGAACTTCAGATCCTTGCCACACAGGCGGATATAACCCGGGTCGGTACCTTGATGATCGGCCGGGAGGTCAGCGGGCGCAGCTATCCTGAAATCGGCGTTGCCGACGCGCACCATCCGCTCAGCCACCATGGCAATGATCCGGAAAAGATGGCCAAGCTGACCAGGATCAACATCCTGCACATGGAGCAGGTTGCCTATTACCTGAAGCGGATGAGCGAAACCAAGGAAGGCAATGGCACGCTTCTCGATCACACAATGCTCTTGGCTGGTGCCAGCCTGGGTGATTCAAACCGGCACGATCACAGAGATCTGCCTGTCATCGTGGCTGGCGGGCTGACCAAGGGCAATCGCCATCTGGTGGCGCCGGCTGACACACCCATGACCAATCTGATGCTGTCGATGATGGACAGGCTGGGCGTGCAACAGGTTCGGCTGGGTGACAGCACCGGGCGGTTCACCGCGCTGAGCGCGTAACCGGGACTCTAATATGAAAAAAGCCATCGGATTCGCATTCCTTTTGCTAGCCGGCTTCCCGGCCGTCGGCCGTGCCGGTGTGCTGGAGGACCGGCTGGCCCATGCGGTGCGCAGCAACAATCATGCGGCCGTCAAAAGCCTGCTGGCGCGTCATGCCAATCCCAATGCGTCGTTGCCGGACAAATCCACTGCCCTAGTCTGGGCCGTCGATCGGCAGGACGCAGAGACGGTGCGAATGCTGCTGGCCGCGGGGGCAAAGCCCAACGCGGCTGATATCCAGGGCGCCACACCCCTGATCATCGCCTGCGAGCTGGGCAATCCTGCCATCGTCATCAATCTGCTGATGGCCGGCGCCAACGCCAAAGCAGCGCGTCCCGACGGCATCGGGGCACTAGCGCTGTGCGCCGGCTCTTCCACGCCCGCTGCGTTGGCAGCATTGATAGCAAAGGGCGCGAGCGTAAATGCTCCAGATCCTCAAGGGGTAACGCCCCTGATGTGGGCATCGGCAAAGGGAAACGCAGATAACGTAGCGTTCCTGTCCAGTCATAGCGCCAATGTGAATGCGGTTGCCAACAAGGGGTTCACTGCGCTGTTCTTTGCGCTGCGGAGCAAGGAGGCAAGATCGCCGATGATTTTGTTGCAGGCCGGCGCCGACGCCAAGGCGGTACTGCCGGCCGATGGAACCTCCGTGGCGGAGGCTGCGGTGCTGGAGGGGAATGGATCATTCGCCAAGATGGTTGTCGCCCAAGGTATCGATCTGTCTCAGCACGACCAGCAGGGACGGCATTTGATCCATGTGGCGGCCGAGAATGACGACGCGGACCTCGTGACACTTCTGCTGTCGAAGGGTGTAGACCCGAACGTGTTGAGCCAGCCTCCCAGCGCAGCCCCTTTGCGTCGACCCGCGCCTGTCCAGGTGGCAGGTGGCGGGGGTGGTGGTGGCGCCGGGGCCAAGGGGCTGTCGGTAGCGGACGGCGCCCTCAAGGCCCCGCCTGTGACGCTTTACCCAACCCCGCCCTTGCTGTTTGCCGCAAGGGCGGGAGCGGTTGGCGTCATGAAGGCGCTTTTGGCTCACGGGGCTAGAGCCGATATCAAGGCGTCGGACGGCATGACCCTCGCCATGGCGGCTGCCTATAGCGGAAACCTGGCTGCCCTGAAATATGCCCTCGAGATCAATCCGGACGTGATGGTGAAGGATGCGACCGGAAGGGGTGTCATGCATATGGCCGTATCCAATCCGCAGGCGCCCGAAGCCGAAAAAGTCATTCAATACCTAGTCGAGAAGGGCGTGAAGCTGGATACCAAGGACAGCCGGGGGCGCGCACCCGCGGATTCCGTAACGGACAATATCCGGGAGTTTTACAGTGAGCTTCTAAAACAGCATGGTGTCGCGCTGGATCGCTTGGGGCCTGCCGATGTGGCGAATGCGGCGAACGCCGCGGCCAAGTAGAATGTGAGGGCGGCCCTCCGTCTGTTTTACGCGTGAACAAGCAATCAGGCTATCGAGTATTCGAACAAGTGCTCAGGCCGGCTATCGCGGCACATGTCTGATTTGGACATGCCATGTCTTCAGCGGTGGAAGCGAAACGTTGCAACCGCCTTGCCCAGAATATGACCACTCATCGCCGTTATGACCTGGTCCCGACCGGCCGTCGAAGTGAGGGGAATAGTCGTGTCCAGAGCAAACAACTCTATCAGATAGTGATGGTAGGCTCCCGGAGGAGCGCCAGGAGCGATGAATCCGGGCTTGCCGCTGAAATTGGCGATTTGCACGCTTCCGTCCGGCAAGGTGGCAATAGCTGGTATGCCTTGCTGCAGAGAGGTGGCGGTGCCAGGAATGTTAAAGGCAAACCAGTGGATGACATCCACGAAATTCCTGTCACGTATCGGTTCCATATCCCGCAACTGCAATACGAAACTCTTGGTGCCAACAGGAGCGTTAACCCATGACAGGGGCGGCGATTCGGGATTGGCCGCCAATCCACTGAATTGACTGGGCAGAATCCCGCCATCCTCAAAGCCCGAGCTGCTGAGGACCATTGGCGGAGGTCGATTGCCAGGAGGTGCGGAGGCAGCTGGCTGCGACAGGGCTGAGCTTAAGCTGCCTGCCAGAATGACGATGCTCAAGGTCAATGTCCGGATGCTATTCACGAAATGCTCCTTCAGTTCAGAACCCAATCAACAGCGGCGCGGCCATATGTCGACAAAGACATAATTCACTTAAGCGAAGATCGCCTTGTGGTTGGCGCGGGCCCAGTCATGCGCCTCCTTTGAGGCCGCCCACTTGATGGCGTTCAGCATCAGCTTCTGGAAAGCCTCGTTGTTCCAAGCCTCGGGACCATGGCCGTGCTGGATATAAGCCATGGGGCTGTTCTCCACCGCCTTGTACCAGCCGGTATAGGGCTGGCCCGGCGGATGGGCATAGTTGCCGCCGGACGCCTGCACCTGCGCCGGGAAATTGGCGGCGATGGGCACGAAGTCGGTCTTCAGCAGCGGGTGAAACGTCTCCGGGAAGATCGGGCAGAGATAGGTTTCATCGACGATGTCGAAACCGTCGCCCAGCCCCTGGGTGATGGGGTGGCTCTTGTCCAGCACGCTGATGTGCTGCTGCACGCCGCCGCGAAAGCCGGAGAAGGGATAGTTCACGCCGCGAATGGTCTGCGGATAGTCCCAGTCGCAGGCGCCGCCCATCATCTCGACATATTCGGGCCAGGTGTGCACCCAGGAGGCGATGGCATGGTGGAACAGCACCAGTCCCTTGCCCTGGGTCAGCATCGCCTTGATGCCGCGCTTCAGGGCCGGTGAAGGCGTGCGGAAATTCACATCGCGGCCTTGCGGCGTGCGGTCGCCCGCTTCATGCGCCGGGCCCTCGGCGGCGGTGCGCGGCGTGCGTCCGGCCCGGTCATAGAGCACGAAGACATCATAGGGCGCCGCCATCTCCGGGCTGAAGAACTGTTCGGCGGCGGGCTGGCTGACATGGTTCCAGCTGATCTCCTCGCCGAAAATGTCGAACATCGAGAAGAGCTGGTCATAGCTGAAGGGATGATCGCCGGTGATGAACAGCACCTTGATCGGTCCACGCCCGTTGCGCACCCGGCGCGGGCCGCCGCCGCGGCCGGGCTGCGGCGCCGGCGCGGCGGGGACTTGCGCCTGCGCCATCTGTGTCATCAGCGGCACCGCCGCACCAGCGGCGGCGACCTTCTGCATCAGCTTGCGGCGTGAAAGATTATTGTCCTGGCTCATCCCGTTTCCCTATATATTTCGTCAAGGTTAGGCTGTTCCGAGCGGCAACTCAATTTGAATGCTAGCACCTACATCCGAGTAAAATGGTCGAGCGGGCAATTAGACACCTCTGTAGACGGAAGGGGGCTTTACAATATCCTTACAAAGACCTGATCGATCGGATGGTATCAATTTCAATCTGCAACAGCCAATAACCTTCTGTCTCCCGCATCCCGATGGTCAAGCGCAAGCCGAAAACAAGAGTGAAAACGCGACCTTTGTGGGTGACGGGACGGCGGCTCTCTTGCAAGGGGTGCGGCGAACGAGGAGCGATTATCCGTCATACAGATGGTACTTCGTCCTATCTCACCGGCCTCTTCTACTATTTTAGGAAGAAGTGCCTGGACGGCGGTGCCGTAATCGCCTGCGGTCGCTGCCAGCAGATTTACCTCGGCAATGATGATGCGAAGGTAATAAAAAGGCGTCTCGCACTAATTGAACAAACTAAGAGCTTGTGAATTAGACGGTAACTTGCGTGCGTTTGATTTTCCGGAGGGTGCCCTTGGGGGACATAGTCCAATTTCCCGAGGCGGAGCCCTCCCGTCAGGCGATAATGGTGGTAGACGACGAGCCAGCCATCCTTGCCGTTTTAACGGAATTTCTTATCGATAGTGGCTTTGCACCCCTTGCCGCGACCTCCGGGGACGAAGCGT
The DNA here is from genome assembly GCA_048498895.1 of Pseudomonadota bacterium. Classification (GTDB taxonomy): domain Bacteria; phylum Pseudomonadota; class Alphaproteobacteria; order Micropepsales; family Micropepsaceae; genus Rhizomicrobium. Next base: position 1,956 of record JBEHXB010000054.1, on the reverse strand, counting down.
GCGATTTGATAAAAAGCGGCATCAAGGTTGATTTGGTTTTCAGCGACGTGAGAATGCCAGGCAATTTCGATGGCTTCGGATTGGCGCGTTGGATAATCGAGCATCACCCGGAAATTCCCGTGATCCTTGCTTCTGGGGATTTGGGCAAAGCAAACGCGGCCACCGAACTGTGCGGCGTAGAGGTGTTTTCGAAGCCTTACGACTTTCAAGCGGCAGCTAGAAAGATCACAGAGACCATCAATCTGCACCGCAAGCGTAGCGCTTATGCTTCTCCAGCTGGCGCATAAAGCATAAGACGCTGTTCATGGCGGACGTCGGCTTCAAGGTAGTGAAGTGTCCCAGGCTTAAGAATTAGCCCATTTTCCCACCAGCGCGATGAAAGCTTGAAGCCGCTATGTCCTATAGCTCAACGAACTTTCACGTTGAAATACCAGAATGGCCCCTGCACCTCGCTATACTGATGCGGCACTCCCTTCGGGATGACGATGGAATCGCCGGCGCTCAAATGAAAAACCTGTCCTCCAACGATCCGGGCGCCGCGAATTTCATACTCCGGATGTGGATTGCCGGGCCGCGAGGTGGGATGGGGATTGACGTCAACCACTGTGCCGCCCGTTATAATGGTAGCGGATCCCTTGATGACATATGTCACATCCGTGTCCATCAAATGAACTTCGGCGCCGCCGGCGACCATTCGCTGCGCGGTTTCGACCATGTATGAGCCATGGCTGTCATGGAGCATTAGATTATTCTTCTCGAAGCTGGCGGCAATCGCGTCCTTCGCGGAATAAATCACCGGCTCGGCGCCATTAGCAGCATATGTACCGTTCACCACGCCGTTGGTGACAGGCTGCTGGGCACTGGACAGACCTGTCAGCGCATATAGCCCGACAGCCGCCAGTAAAAATGTTTTATGAGATTTCACAATTTCCCCCTGTCGATGCCGGCAGTCCTGCGGATCGCATGCCGAACTGAGGTCATAATAACTGCATTGCCGAAAAAACGCAGGGCAAAGCATGGACAACAACACCTGTTCGCGGGAGCGATATGGAATCGCCGCTTACAGTATCCTTACAAAAATCCGATTGGCAGTGATTGGGCGAAAGCTACAATGGGTTGTTCAGAGTGCATTAAATCCTTCCTGGGAACTTGGACCCTGCCCTTTTCGGCAGGGTCCTTTTTCAGGAGGCTTATGCATAAACAACGTGCTCCACTCTCCCCGGAATGTCCGCAGATGAACAGGAAAATCATCGTTTTTATCGCAATCGTGACGGCTTGCCTGGCAACGCCTGCCGTCGCGGCACCGAGCTGCGATCCCAATAATGGCGGCTTGACCCTGCCTGCCGGGTTCTGTGCCCAGATTGTGGCGGAAAATTTGGGTCCGGCACGCAATGCCGTGACGTCCGCCAATGGCGATCTTTACGTATCGTTGCAGGAAGGTGCGAACCAAACCGGCGGTGTGGTGGCACTGCGCGATGCGGACAATGATGGCAAGTTCGAGATCGTAGAGAAGTTTGGCGCCGGGGCAGGGACTGGCATCGCTCTTCATGGCGGATACCTTTACGTCGCGCAGCCCTACCAAACAGTGCGTTGGAAGATGACGCCGGGCACGCTCCTGCCCACGGGGCAAATGGAAGTGGTCGTTACCGGCTTTGACCGTCAGGGCGGTCATCGTGACAAGGGCATTACCTTTGACGATATGGGCGCCCTGTATGTGACGGTTGGAAGCCCTTCAAATGCATGCCAGGTCAAGGACCGCGAGAAGGGATCGCCGGGACAGGATCCGTGTCCCATACTTGACCTTCACGGCGGCCTCTGGAAATTCGACGCCAACAAGCTTGGTCAAAAGCAGACCGATGGCGTTCGGGTCGTGACCGGATTGCGCCAGGCGCTCACTGCCGATTGGGCCCATGGGGCTGTCTATATGGTAATGAACAGCCGTGATCAGATGGATAT
>JBEHXB010000053.1:0-10870 GCA_048498895.1 Pseudomonadota bacterium | reverse complement strand
ATTCCAGGTGCCAACCGGGGCGGCCGCGGCCGAAAGGGCTGTCCCAGCCCGGCGTGCCGTCGTCGGAAGGCTTCCACAGCACGAAATCCATCGCGCCCTTCTTGTAGGGCGCCACTTCGACGCGCGCGCCCGCGATCATGTCGTCGGTGGAGCGGCGGGAGAGCTTGCCGTAATCGGAATCGCTGGCGACATCGAACAGCACATGGCCGTCTGCCACATAGGCATGGCCGCCGGCGATCAGCGTTTCGATCAGGGCGATCATCTCGCCGATATGCTGGGTGGCGCGGGGGCTGTGGGTGGGCGGCAGGCAGCCCAGCGCGGTAACGTCCTCGACATATTGCCGCTCGGTGGCCTGGGTCAGTTCCTCGCGCGCCTGTTCGACAGACATGCCGGAAGTGGCGGCGATCTCGGCGGCGCGGGCGTTGATCTTGTCGTCCACGTCGGTGATGTTGCGGACATAGGTGACGCAGGCGCCGCCATATTCGTGGCGCAGCAGCCGGAACAGCACGTCGAACACAATGGCCGGGCGCGCGTTGCCGATATGGGCGAAGTCGTAGACGGTGGGCCCGCAGACATACATGCGCACATTGGCGGGATCGAGGGGGACGAAGTCCTCTTTGGCTTTGGTCAGGCTGTTGGTCAGGCGGATCGGCATGGCGGGACTTCTTTAACGTGATTTGACCGCAGGCTCACCCTTCGACGGGCTCAGGGCGAGGACATTTTCAATTGTGGGGGCGAGCAGAAGGGGTTTTGCGGGCGACTAGCCGCAAATTCGCGCGCATTCGCGCGCGGGGCCGCAAATTCGCGCGCATTCGCGCGCGGGGGCGCAAATCGAAATCCGGCGAATGAGGACCGAAGCGGTCACGCGGGTTTTCCTTCCAGGCGGGCCAGGGTGCGGCCACGCCCGATTAGGGGTAACAGTTTTTTGAGCTCCGGTCCATCGCCCCGGCCGGTCAGGGCCAGGCGCAGGGGATGGTAAAGCGCGCGTCCCTTGGCCCCCGTCCGGGCGGAAACCGCCCGGGTCCAGAGGCCCCAGGTGCCCTCGTCCCACGGCTCGGGCGGCAGCAGCGATGCGGCGGCGGCGGTCAGCGCGGCGTCCTCGATCACCGGGATGACGGGGCCGCTCACAAGCCGGGCCAGAGCGGGCGCGTCGGACAGGCGGGTCAGGTTGGGCCGGATCGCATCCCAAAGTGCGGGACCGGCATCGACGCCCATGACCGACAGACGCGCCGTCACGGCCTCAAAGGCAAGCTGGTGCAGCAGCCTGGCGTTCAGCGCCAGAAGCTCGGCGCTGTCGAAATGGGCCGGCGCGCGGCCGATCTTGGCGAAGTCGAAGTCAGCGGCCAGCGCGTCGAGCGACAGGCGCGGTTCGGCGGGATCGGAGGTACCGATCTTCGCCAGGTATGATGCAATCGCCAGCGGCTCCAGCCCATCGTCGCGCAGGGACTGGAGCGAAAGCGAACCCAGGCGCTTGCTGAGAGCTTCGCCGCCCGATCCCACCAGCAGCGGATGATGGGCGAACTGGGGCGGGGTGGCGCCCAGGGCGCGGAAGATCTCGATCTGGGCGGCGGTGTTGGTGACGTGATCCTCGCCGCGGATCACATGGGTGATGGCCATTTCGGCGTCATCGACGACGGAGGGAAAGGTGTAGAGGAAGCTGCCGTCGGCGCGCAGCAGCACCGGATCGGACTGGGTGGCGGTGTCGATCTCGACCGGCCCGCGGATCAGGTCGGTCCAGCCGACCTTGGCGCGCGACAGCTTGAAGCGCCAATGCGGGATGCGGCCTTCGGCTTCCCATTTTGCGCGATTGGCGGGATCGAGCGCGGCGCGGTCATAGACGGGCGGCAGGTGACGCGCGGCGGCCAGGCTGCGCTTGCGGTCCAGTTCCAGTTCGGTCTCATAGGCCGGATAGACATGGCCCGACGCCTTCAGCTTTTCAAAGGCGGCGCGGTATTGGGCGATGCGGGCGGACTGGTGGGCTATGTGGTCGTGCGCAAGGCCCAGCCAGGCGAGGTCGCGGATGATCGCGTCTTCAAATTCCTTTTTCGAGCGCGCCGCATCGGTGTCGTCGATGCGCAGGATGAAGCGCCCGCCCATCTTCTTCGCGAACAGGGCGTTGACGATCGCGGTGCGGGCATTGCCGACATGCAGCAGGCCGGTGGGCGACGGGGCGAAGCGGACGTTAACGGGCATCGCGGAACGCATTGGTGATGGGATAGCGGCGGTCGCGGCCGAAATTGCGGCTGGAGATCTTCACCCCCGGCGGCGCCTGGCGGCGCTTGTATTCGCTGATGTAGAGCAGATGCTCCACCCGCCTGACGGTGGCGGGATCGTAGCCCATGGCCACCGTCTCTTCAAAAGAGCATTCCCGCTCCACCAGGCATTCCAGGATGCCGTCCAGGATGTCGTAGGGCGGCAGGGAGTCCTGGTCGGTCTGGCCCGCGCGCAGCTCGGCGGTGGGCGGCTTGTCGATGATGCGTTCGGGGATCACGCGGCCTCGCGGGCCCAGCGCGGCCGCCGGCGAAGACTGGTTGCGCCAGCGGGCCAGCGCGAACACCTCGGTCTTGTAGATGTCCTTGAGCACATTGTAGCCGCCGCACATGTCGCCATAGAGGGTGGCATAGCCGACGCTCATCTCGCTCTTGTTGCCGGTAGTCAGCACCATCGGCCCGAACTTGTTGGAGATGGCCATCAGGATCACCCCGCGCAGGCGCGACTGGATGTTCTCCTCGGTGGTGTCAGGGGTGCGGCCGGCGAAGACCGGCGACAGGGTCTGGCCCATCGCCGCCACGGCGCGCTCGATCTCGATGGTCTCATACGGCGTGCCCAGAAGGCGCGCGCAGGCATCGGCGTCCTCCAGGCTTTCGCGGCTGGTGTAGCGCGAAGGCAGCATCACGCAGCGCACGCGGGCCGCGCCCAGCGCATCCACCGCAACGGCGGCGGAGAGCGCGCTGTCGATGCCGCCGGACAGGCCCAGCACCACGCCGGGAAAGCGGTTCTTGTTCACATAGTCGCGCAGGCCCAGCATCATGGCGTGATAGTTCTGGGAAAGGCGCGATTCCGGCTCGGACCTCTCGGCGGGCACGCAGGCCCATTTGCCGTCGGGACGCCGCGCCCAGTCGGTGCGGACGATCTTTTCCTCCCAGCCCGGCAGCGACAGCGCGATTTCGCCGTCCGCGTTGAGCACGAAAGAGGCGCCGTCGAACACCAGCTCGTCCTGGCCGCCCAGCTGGTTGATATAGACCAGCGGCAGGCCGGTTTCGCGCACCCGCGCGCGGGCAAGTTCCAGCCGCACATCTTCCTTGCCAGCCTCGAAGGGCGAGCCGTTGGGTACCAGCAGCAGCTGGGCGCCGCGTTCGGCCAGCGCCCCGGTCACAGCGGGGGTCCAGATGTCCTCGCACACCGGAACGCCCAGCGGGACGCCGCGCACCGTCATCGGCTGCGGCAGGGGACCGGCGGCGAAGACGCGCTTTTCGTCGAACACGCCGTAATTGGGCAGGTCGTGCTTGAGCGTGACGGCGGCGACGCGACCCCCGTCCAGCAGCAGAAAGGCATTGTAGAGCCGGCCCTCCACCACCCAGGGCGCGCCGATCAGAACGGCGGGGCCACCGACAGTATCCAGCGCCAGCGCCTCGATCGCGGCGCGGGCGTCTTCTTGCAGCGCCGGCTTGAGCACCAGGTCCTCGGGCGGATAGCCGACGATGTAAAGCTCGGGAAACAGGATGAGATCGGCGTCGCCGGCCTCCCGGCGGGCGGCGCGGGCGCGCTGAAGGTTGCCGGCGATGTCGCCCATCACGGGATTAAGCTGCGCCAGCGCGATGCGGAAACGATCGGTCATGCCCGTTGTTTAGAGCATTTCAGGCAAGGGAGAAAATGGGCCGCGTTCGATGAAACACCCGACCGGCCGCTCGCAGGGGCTCGCGGCGTTGGCTTAGCTTTTCCGGGCGAGCAGAGCGAGGGAGGCGGCAATCACCCAGCAACAGCGACGCGGCGCCGGGCCACGGGCACGGGCTGGGAGACGCCCGCCGCTTCCTCGATCAGAAGGGCGGTTTCCAGCGCCTGGCTTGCCTGCTCGGGCGTCACCAGCGCATCGGTGCCGGCCTTGGCGGCGGCGACGAAACCGGCCACGGATTCACCTAGTGGGTCGCCCATCTCCAGCAGCCCCAGCGGGCGCGGCGTGGTGTTGACGATGTGGCGGGTCAGGAAATCGATCTCCACCACGCCGTCGGCGTAAACGGCGCGCATGCCGCGACGGCGCTCAGGCGCCACCCGGCTGGTCTCCAGCCGCGCGACCGTGCCGTTGGCGAATGTCACGGTGGCGCTGACTTCGTCGGCGTGGGGGCCGTATTCGATATAGCCCTGGGCCTTCACGTCGGCCACGGCGTCGGGCACCAGCGAATGAACCAGGTCGAGGTCGTGGATCATCAGGTCCAGCACGGCCGAGACATCGTCGCCGCGGCCGGTCCAGGGACCCTGGCGCCAGCAAGTGACTTCCAGCGGCGTTTCGGTGAGGTCGAGCAGGCCGGTGCGGGCAAAGACGAAACGCTCCTGATGGCCCACGGTCAAAATCTTGCCCGACGCGCGCGACAGGGCGACCAGCTCGTTGGCCTCCTCCATCGTGGTGGCGATGGGCTTTTCCACCAGCACATTGGCGCCGGTATTCAGGAAGGCATGGACGATCACCGAATGGGTGACGGCCGGGGAACAGACGCTCACCAGATCGACCTTGCCCAGAAGCTCGCGCCAGTCGGCCACCACATTCACCTTGTGCTGCGCTGCCATGACGGCGCGCACTTCCGGGTCGGGATCGGCAATGGCAAACAGTTCAATCGTCTCGCCGGCCGCGGCAAGGGCGCGGTACTTGTTCGCGTGATGGCGGCCAAAAGCGCCTGCGCCAATGACGGCGGCTTTCAGCGGGCCGACTTCCGGGACGCGGCGGCGAAGAAACAAGGTAAAACCCCAGCAATTTGATGCGGGCGCATAAGGAACCTCGACGGGGGTCCATGCCAGCAAACAAATGTTCCGGTTTGTTACCGCGTCAACCAAACCCTTGTTTTACTTTGGTTTTTTGTTGTGTCCGGGGGCGGGGAAAGTATCGGGGGCCGCGAAAAAAGCCGCGGAAAGCCTCACTTTTCCGGCGCGCCGGCAAGCAGTGACGCCAGCGCGGCGACGATCAGGTAAGCCAGCATCAGTGGCGCCAGGCCGATCAGCAGCGGCCCGGTGATATCGGCGAACGCGCTGCAGTTCAGCCAGGAATAGGCCGAGCCGACGCACAGAAACTGAATGCCCACCACCGCGACGGTGCCGAAAAGGAAGGCGCGCAGCGTCGGTCCCAGAAGCTGCGGACGGTCGCCCTGCTCCAGCCGGATCAGTCCCGCGGCAAGCCTGAGGCGCGAGGAGGCGCTGGCCAGATAGATGATCGCCAGCAGCCAGGTGAAGGCTGCCGCATAAACGCGGCCGCCATCCATGGTGCAGGCCTCCAGCGCGTCGACCAGCGCCCGCTGGCCGGGCATCAGGAAATAGATGGCGTTTTCCAGCGCACCCGCTCCGCCGCGATTGATCACCTCCGGCGCCACCAGCGCCTGGTTGAGAAAGGACAGGATCACGAAGACGATGAATACGCCTTCATTGAAGCCCGGGATCAGGTGATGCAACTTCATCCGCGCCAGGATCGGGCTGACGGAATGCACCGCCGAGGCGCCGAAGCCCCCCACGAACAGAAGCCCCATGGCGATGAAAAGCCCGGCGCAGATCGACAGCGTCGTCAGCGCGTTGCCGACAGGCAGGCCCGACATCAGTTCGATGCGCAGGGCATGGGCCGTCGCGAACAGACAGAAAATGATCCAGCCCTTGGCGAGAAGACGGGCAATTCCCATTATTTTGTCGCCCGGCGCGTGATCATTGGTTCGCTGCGCTCACGGCAGACCCGCGCCGTGCTCGGGAATGACAAAGTCGCCCGGCGCCTGATCACTGGTTCGCTGCGCGCACGGCAGACCCGCGCCGTCCTCCGGTCTTGACGGCTACGCGCGGCGAACCGCTCCTCACCCTTCGACAAGCTCAGGGTGAGGATTTTCGTGTCGTCCTCATGCTGAGCGTGTCGAAGCATGAGGACGGCCACTCAGGCGGAAGCAGCGAGGCTGGCGTCCTTCATCCGCTCTTCGCGGATGCCCTGGGCGATAAGGAAGGCCAGTTCCAGCGCCTGGCTGGCATTGAGGCGCGGATCGCAGGCGGTCTGGTAGCGATCCTGCAGATCCACTTCCTTCAGGCCCTGGGCGCCGCCCAGACATTCGGTGACGTTCTGGCCCGTCATCTCGAAATGCACGCCGCCGGCATGGGTGCCCTCGGCGCGATGGATGGCGAAGAAGCTCTTGACCTCTTCGAGGATGCGGTCGACGGGCCTGGTCTTGTAGCCGGACTTCAGCTTGATGGTGTTGCCGTGCATGGGATCGGACGACCACACCACCTGGGCGCCCTCGCGCTTCACGGCGCGGATCAGGGGCGGCAGCTTTTCGGCGACACGATCGGAGCCGAAGCGCGCGATCAGGGTCAGCCGGCCGGGTATGTTCTGCGGATTCAGCGCGTCGATCAGGCGCAGCAGGTCGTCGGGCTCAAGGCTGGGACCGCACTTCAGGCCGATCGGGTTCTTGATCCCGCGCATGAATTCGACATGGGCGCCGTCCAGCTGGCGGGTGCGGTCGCCGATCCAAAGCATGTGGGCGGAGGTGTCGTACCAGTCGCCGGTGGTGGAATCGACGCGGGTCATCGCCTGCTCGAACGGCAGCAGCAGCGCCTCGTGGCTCGTATAGAAATCGGTGCCGCGCAACTGGGGCACGGTGTCGGAATTGATGCCGCAGGCGTCCATGAATTCGAGCGTTTCGGTGATACGCTGTGCGAGACCTTTGTATTTTTCGCTGGCCGGCGAGTCCGCTATGAAGCCCAACATCCAACGATGGACATTGTGCAGGTCGGCATAGCCGCCCTGGGCGAAGGCGCGCAGGAGATTCAGCGTTGCCGCCGACTGGGCGACGCCCATCAACAGGCGCTGGGCGTCGGGAATCCGCGCCTCGGGCGTGAACTCGCTGGAATTGACATTGTCGCCGCGATAGGACGGCAGGGTGACGCCGTCACGGCTCTCGAAATCGTCGGAACGCGGTTTGGCGAACTGGCCGGCGATGCGGCCCACCTTCACCACGGGCACGCCGGCGGCAAAGGTCAGCACCACCGCCATTTGCAGCAGCACGCGGAAGGTGTCGCGGATATTGTCGGGATGGAATTCGGCAAAGCTCTCCGCACAGTCCCCCCCTTGAAGAAGGAATGCCTTGCCGCCCGCCACCTGGCCCAGCATCGATTGCAGGCTGCGCGCCTCGCCGGCGAAGACCAGCGGGGGGTGGGACTTCAGCTGCGCCAGCACGCGGTCCAGCGCCGCCTTGTCCGGATAGTCCGGCATCTGGCGCGCGGGTTTTTCCTGCCAGCTCTGCGGGGTCCAGGTCGTTTGGGCCACGCGGGTTACTCCCTTCAAATGTCAAATCCTGTGCCGTGCCGGGGATATCCCGGCCGGGCGTGGGTATAGGCGATAGGGGGACAATTTACCAGAAGGCGGCAGGACGCGGGGCCACGGCCCCGGTCTTCCGGGGTTTTTGTCCAGATCAATGGTCCCGGAGACCCCGCCGTGAGAACAGGAGCCGCTTTCTGGTCAGCGGCACGGCCCATCTCTACCGGCCCAAGCTTTTGACTACCCTGTCGGAGGGTTATAGCGCCGATTCCTTCCGCCGGGATGTGATGGCGGCGCTGACCGTCGCCATCGTCGCACTGCCCCTGTCCATGGCCTTCGGCGTCGCCTCGGGCGTGAACCCGGCGCGCGGGCTCTACACCGCCATCGTGGGCGGTTTCCCGGTATCGGCGCTGGGCGGCAGCCGCTTTCAGATCGGCGGGCCGGCCGGCGCCTTCATCGTCCTGGTCGCCGCGACCGTTGCCCATTACGGCGTGGACGGACTTCTGGTCACGGTCATCATGTCGGGGGCGCTCTTGACGCTGCTGGGTATTTCCCGGCTCGGACGCTGTTTCCCGTGGCGCTGTCGTTTACCCTGCCGGGCGGGGTGGAGAGCCTTCTGTCGGCCAAGGTCGCCGACGGCATGAGCGGCCGCGTTCACCGCGCCAACATGGAGCTGGTGGCGCAGGCATCGCCAACATGGCGTCGGCCCTGTTCGGCGGCATCGCCGTGACCGGCACCATCGCGCGCACCGCGACCAATGTGCGCGCCGGCGCGAAAAGTCCGCTGTCGGGCATGATGCACGCGTGACCTGACGGCGGGCATCATCGCCGGCTGCGTGCTGGGCGCTGCTGGCGCTGCTGCATCGCGGCGTGAAGGAAGAAGGGGCTTAAACCGTCTCCGGCTCGCGGCTGTAGCTTTTGGTGCGCATGGTGACCAGCTCCTCCGCCGCCGTCGGATGCAGCGCGATCGTGCTGTCGAAATCCTCCTTGGTCGCGCCCATGCGAAGCGCCACCGCCACGATCTGGATGATCTCCGAGGCATGGTCGCCGAAGATGTGGCAGCCCAGCACCTTCCGGGTTTTCGCATCCACCACCAGCTTCATCAGGGTGCGGACCGCGCGCCCGCCCAGCGTGTGCAGCAGGGGCCGGAAGGTCGACCTGTAGACATCGACGCTGTGGCCCTTGAGCAGCGCCTTTTCCTCCGACAGGCCGATGGTGGCGATTTCCGGCGTGGTGAAGACGGCGCTGGGAACGTGGATGTGGTCGGGTTTGGTCGGGTTGTTTTTGAAGACGGTCTCCACGAAGCACATCGCCTCATGGATGGCGACGGGCGTGAGCTGGATACGGTCGGTGACGTCGCCCACGGCATAGATGTGGGGATTCGAGGTGCGCGAATAGCCGTCCACCTTCACCTCGCCGCGCTTTCCCAGTTCGACGCCGGCCTTCTCGACACGCAGCGCCATGGTGTTGGGCTGGCGCCCGATGGCCAGCATGATCTGGTCACATTCGATCACGGCGCCCTTGTTGGTCTCGGCATGAAGATGAGGCCCACGCTTTTCCACCTTGGTGAGTTCGCAGCCCAGGAGCACGTCAATTCCGCGGCTCTCCATCGATTCGCACAGGGCATCGCGCAGGCAGTCGTCGAAGCCGCGCAGCGGCTTTTGCCCGCGATAGACCAGCGACACCTTGCTGCCCAGGCCATGGAAGATGTGGGCGAATTCCAGGGCGATATAGCCGCCCCCGTCGATCAGGATGCGCCCGGGCAGCTGCTTCAGGTGAAAGGCCTCATCGGAGGTGATGCACAATTCGCCGCCCGCAATCACCCGGCTGGTGCCCATCTCGCGCGTCGGCCGGTTGCCGGTGGCGATCAGGATGGTTGCGGCAGTGACCTTTTGGCCGGAATTGAGCAGATGCAGCGTGTGGTCGTCCTCGAACACGGCGCGGTCATGGAAGATCTTCACGCCCGCCTTTTCGACATTGGTGGTGTAGAGCCCCTCCAGGCGTGCGATCTCGCGGTCCTTGTTGGCGATCAGGGTGGGCCAGTCGAACGTGCAGTCGCCGAAGTCCCAGCCATAGCCCTTCGAGTCCAGGATGTTCTCGCGGAACTGGCTGGCATAGACGAACAGCTTCTTGGGAATGCAGCCGCGGATCACGCAGGTGCCGCCCATGCGCCATTCCTCGGCCAGGGCGACGCGGGCCCCCGCCTGCGCCGCCATGCGCGCGGCGCGCACGCCGCCGGAGCCGCCACCGATGACGAACAGGTCATAGTCGAATTTGGTCATTCCGGTATGCCCACGGGCTGCGCTATACGCTTAACTGACACCGGGTCGGGTCACAATGTCGAAGCGGATTGGACAGGCATGCATATGTTTGCTGGCGGCACTGCTGCTGGCCGGATGCACCTATTCCGACTCGCTGCGCGTCAACGAGATCCGTTCGGTCTGGGGCCCTTCAGGCCACGCGCTGGCGCCTGTGCCGGTGTTCTATGCCACCGACCGCGAGCCGGATGGTGAAGGCGGATTCACGCTGAACTGGGGCGGGGTACCGCGTTGCGGCAAGGCTGATGTGGCCGTCACCAATGCGCTGAGCCCGCCCACGCCCGATCCGAAGCTGGCGCCAATCGCCTGCGACGGCGAGGCGGCGATGCGCGCCTTCGCCGGCGAAGTCGCGGCGGCGGCCAAAGCGCGGGGCTGCAACCGGGTGCTGCTGATCGTGCACGGCTACAATGTCAGCTTCCGCTCAGCCCTGCTGCATGGGGCGCAGAATGCGCGCGACACCCAGTGGCGGTGCGCCACGCTGCTGCTGAACTGGTCCAGCGAGGCGCGGTTCAACCGCTATGCCGCCGACATCGAGCGCAGCGGTTATGCCGTGCCGCTGCTGGTGAACCTGTTGCGCGAGCTGAAGGCGGCGGGACTGCAGACCGAAATCCTCTCGCACAGCCTGGGCGCCCGCATCGCCCTGATCGCGGTGGATTCGCTGTGCCGCGACCGCGAGACTTCGGTGGGCGAGTTCATCCTGGCCGCCGCGGACATCAGCGTGGGAGAGGACAATGACGACTTCGTCAAACTGCTGGACCGCGCCCTTCCCTGCACGCGGCGCTTCACCATCTATGCCTCGCGCGACGACCTGGCGCTGATCCTGTCGGAGAATGTGCATGGCGGCATCGCCCGCGCCGGCCGCGTGCCCGAGCACGACCTGCGCTATCAGGGGCCCAAGGTGGATGTGGTCGACGCGACCGAGGCGCCGGGCGACGATGCCGGCCATGCCTACTTCATTTTCTCGCGGGAGATGGCCAAGGACATCATGTGGGTGCTGGCGGGAGCGCCGATGGCCGAACGCGCGGCGCCGGACGGGCCGCGCACGCTCGATTGCAGCGACT
>JBEHXB010000052.1:0-10959 GCA_048498895.1 Pseudomonadota bacterium | reverse complement strand
GGCTGGCGGTGGGTGTCGGCATCAACCTGGCATATCATCCTGAAGGCACCGAATTTCCTGCCACCTCGCTAGCGGCGCTGGGCGTGGCGGCGCCGTCGCCGGACCAGGCGCTTGCCATCCTCGCGACGCGCTTCGCCCACTGGTATAATGGGTGGATGAGCGAAGGTTTTGAGCCGCTGAGGGCCGCGTGGCTGGCGCGCGCCTGGGGGCTGGGCACGCCGATACGGGCGCGCCTGCCCCATGAAGAGCATGACGGCGTGTTCGCGGGGCTGGACAGCGATGGCGCACTGCTGCTGAACCAGCATGGCCGGGTGCGGGTAATCACGGCAGGTGAGGTGTTCTTCTGATGCTGCTCGCCATCGACGCCGGCAACACGAACATCGTCTTTGCCATTTATGACGGCGGCGAGATGCGCGCCCAGTGGCGCACGGTTACCCAGGTGGCCCGCACCGCCGACGAATATGCCGTCTGGCTCAATCAGCTCCTGGCGCTGAAAGGCTGGTCCTTTGCGGATATGGACGCTGCCATAATCGCCACGGTGGTTCCGGCAGTTCTGTTCGACCTGCGCGCACTCTGTCGCAATTATCTGAACTGCGAGCCCATGATGGTGGGCGATCCGACGCTGGATCTGGGGCCGCAACCGCAAGTCGACAGGCCTGAAACCGTGGGCGCGGACCGGCTTTGCAACACGGTCGCAGCCCATGACCGCTACGACGGCGCGGTGATCGTGGTCGATTTCGGCACCGCTACCAATTTCGACATTATCTCGGACAAGGGGGCATTCTGCGGAAGCGTGATCGCTCCGGGCGCCAATCTGTCGATCGAGGCGCTTCACCAGGCTGCCGCGCTGTTGCCGCGCGTGGCAATCCACCGCGCCCAGAAAGTCATCGGGCGCGATACCGTCTCTGCCATGCAGTCCGGAGTCTACTGGGGTTATGTCGGGTTGATCGGCGGATTGATCGACCGCATCAAGGTCGAATTCGGCGCGCCCATGACGGTGGTGGCGACGGGAGGATTGGCGCACCTGTTCCGTCCCGATCTGCCGTCGATCGACCATGTCGATCCCGATCTCACCATGCGCGGATTGATGCTGATCCATGCCCGAAACAAGAAGGCGTGATGGCGGGCGGCGCGCGAGAAGACGAGCTTGTCTTCCTGCCTTTGGGCGGGTCGGGCGAGATTGGCATGAATTTCAACGCCTATGGCTATGGCCCGCCGGACAGCCGGCAATGGATCATCGTCGATTGCGGCGTGCTGTTCGGCCGCGAGTCCAGCCAGCCCGGCGTGGACATGCTGATGCCCGATATCCGCGCCCTGACCGAGAACCGCGAGAAGGTCTTGGGCATCATCGCCACGCATGCCCATGAGGATCATATCGGCGCCATCGCCCATTTGTGGCCGATGCTGCGCTGTCCCGTTCACGCCACGCCTTTCACCGCGCGGCTGATCTCCGGCAAGCTGGAAGAAGCCGGACTGTCGGCAAAGGTGCACGTCAAGGAGGTACCGGTTGGCGGCAGCCTGACGCTGGGCCCTTTCGTGATGGACTTCATCTCCATCACCCATTCGATCCTGGAGCCAAATCTCCTGGCCATCAGGACGCCTCTGGGCGTGGTGGCGCATACCGGCGATTGGAAGATAGATCCCGACCCTCTGCTGGGTGAGCAGACCGATACCGCCGCCCTGGAGCGGCTTGGCAATGAGGGCGTCCTGGCGCTGGTCTGCGATTCCACCAATGCACTGGTGCCGGGCACCTCGGGCTCGGAAAGCACGGTGCGCGAAAGTCTGGCTGACCTGATCGGCACGCTGAAGGGCCGGGTTGCGGTTACGGGATTTGCCTCCAACATCGCGCGGCTGGACAGCATCGCCCGGGCCGCGCGGCGCCACGGCCGTCAGATCGCGCTGGTGGGCCGATCGATGCAGAAGATGGTCGCAGCCGCGCGCGAGTGTGGCTACCTGAAGGATTTTCCACCCGTTCTCGACGAGGTGGAAGCGATGGAGCTTCCCGCCCACAAGGTCCTGTTGCTGTGCACCGGCAGCCAGGGCGAGCGGCGGGCCGCCATGGCGCGCATCGCCGACGACAGCCATCCCAACGTCCATCTGGCCCAGGGGGATTCGGTGATCTTCTCCAGCCGCGTCATTCCCGGCAACGAGCTGGCGATCTTCGAGCTGCAGAACCAACTGGCGGCGCGAGGCATCGAACTGCTGACGGCGGAGGATCATTTCGTTCATGTCTCCGGCCATCCCTGCCGCGAGGAGCTGGCCCAGATGTATCGCTGGATCCGGCCCAGGGTGGCGGTGCCGGTACACGGAGAGGTCCGCCACCAGGTCGCCCATGCGCGGCTGGCGCGCGAGATGCAGGTGCCGCAGGCGCTGATCCCGCAGAACGGGCATCTGTTCCGGCTGGCGCCGGGACGGCCCCAATTGATCGACGAAGTGCCATCGGGCCGCATTCATCTTGATGGCCGGGTACTGGTGGCGGAAGGCGAGGGGCTGGCCAAAAATCGCCGGGCCATGGCCCACGCAGGGCTGCTGGTAGTGTCGCTGGTGCTGGACGGAAAGGGCCGCGTGGCGGCGCCGCCTTCGGTGCTGGCGGAAGGCATGCCGCAGCCCGTGGCCGAGGCGGTCGAGCGTGCCGTGGAGGAGGAAACACGCGGCGGCGGGCGCAACGATCCGGACGAACTGGCCGAAAGTGTGCGCCGTGCTGCCCGCCGCGCCGCCCATGACGCCTGGGGCAAGAAACCGGTAACCCGCGTGCTGGTGACGGAGGTGTAAATGGTCAATCCGGGCATGACCGCCATGGACATGAAGATCGCCGGCGGCCTGCATTATGTGGTGCTGTTCAGCGCCTATGCGGTGCTGTGGTTTCTTTGCCTTTTCTGCCTGCTGCCGGTGGGGCTGGGATCGGAGCGCGATCCGGAGACCGGCGCCCCGCTTCATCCTCAACTGGGCAAGAAGGCCTTGTGGGCGAGTGTCATTGCCGCCGTGTTGTGGGCGGTGTTCTTTGTCATTGTCGGTTTCGGCTGGCTGGAAGTTTGAACTCGCCTCCTAGCCCAGCGCGATCATCACCGCGAAAGCGCCCGCAATCAGCGCTATTCCAGGGCCGATCTGCCTGCCGCGTCCGGAAAGCAGTTTGACGCCCACATAGACGATGAAGCCCATGCCGATGCCTTCGGCGATGGAGAAGGTGAAGGGGATGGCGAGCGCCGTGACCAATGCGGGCAGGCTTTCGGTGACGTCCGCCCACTCGATGTCCTTCATGTCCCTGGCGAAAAGGCCGGCAACAAAAATCAGGGCGGGGGCGGTGGCATAGGCCGGAACCGCGCCCGCCAGGGGCGCGAAAAACAGCGCCAACAGGAACAGTATGCCCACCGTCACGGCGACCAGTCCTGTCCGCCCGCCAACGCCGGAGGCGCTTTCGATGTAGGCGGTTACCGGCGAGGTGCCCAGCACCGCGCCCAGCATGATGCCCGTGGAGTCGCTGAGCAGCGCCTTGCGGGCATTCTTCAGGCGGCCATTTTCGATCAACCCCGCCTGATGGCCCACTGCCGTCAGTGTGCCGGATGTGTCCAGCAGGTTCAGCAGCAGGAATACCAGCACCACGCCCGCCAGCGCACTGGTGGAGCTGCCGCCGGCGAAGTGCAGTTGCAGAAAGGTTGGCGCGATGGAGGGCGGCGGGGCCACCAGCCGGGTCAGGTGAGACAGTCCCAGCATGAGGCTGGCCGCGGTGGCGGCCAGGATGCCGATCAACACCGCGCCCGTGACACGCCGCGCCCACAGGGTGGCGATCACCAGAAGCCCGCCCGCGGCGATAAGCGATCTGGGATCGGCCAGGTCGCCTGGCTGAAGCAATGTGGATGGGCTGGCGACTACCCATCCCGCGCCCTGAAACCCGATCAACGCCAGGAAGAAACCGATGCCGGCGCCGATGGCGCGCTTCTGGCTGAGGGGGATGGCATTGATGATCCATTCGCGCGCCGGGCTGGCCGACAGGACGACGAACAGGATGCCCGAAACGAAAACACAGCCCAATGCCAGCCGCCAGTCGCCCGCCAGCAGCGGAACGACGGTGAACGCGAAATAGGCGTTCTGACCCATGCCTGGCGCCAGCGCGATGGGCAGGTTGGCGTAAAGGCCCATCAGCAGGGTAGCCAGCGCCGCCGACAGGCAGGTGGCCATGAATACCGCACCTTCATTCATGCCCGCGGCGGCAAGTATCCTGGGGTTGACGAACAGGATGTAGGCCATGGTGAAGAACACCGTGGCGCCGGCAACGATCTCGGTCCTGGGTGTGGTGCCGCGTGCCTGAAGATCGAACAGTCTTTGCAGCATGGGTGCCCCGCAGCCCTATCCCAAAGCAAAAGACCGGAGCACTGGCTCCGGCCTTTATCCGCTTTTGGCGGCAAACTCCCCGAACTTGGCCGTTCTTGGTTCTGGCGGCTTATCGTCTTCTTTATGGGTGTGGTTGATACTGGCTTTGGTCATAAATGTCACGAAAATCCCGGTGATATTGCAATGCAGCAAATTCGATTTGGGGTCTTTCCGGCGGTCCTCCCGCTTGTTGCGCTTCTGCTGGGAACGGCACAGCCAGCCCCGGCGGCCGGAATAACCCACCAGGGGCGGCCCGATCCGTTGCTGGATGGCACGCCTGATGGCCCCTGCGCGGGCTTGATGCAGGGCCCCGACTACGCCGCCGGGACTGACGCGCAAGGCCGCCCCGTCGCCCCGCCGGATGTGGGCACTCCGCCCGTGGCTCTCCCCGACCAGATAGCGGTTCCCCTTCATGCCGGAGAGGGGCGCGGTCACCATGGCAGGCGGAAAGCGACGGGCGAGGTTCCCTATGTCGGGATTGACGGCCACAGGCTGGATCCGCTGGTCAACCCGCCGGGTTGCAGGAACGGCGGGGGCTGATGCGCGCGGCCGGCGCGAGCGCTGACGCCGGCACGACGCTAACATGGCCGCCCAAGGGAGGATGCCATGGCGGATGTTGAGCAGAAGCGCGCAGGGTTTCGCGCGCTGCACGGTCAGGGATGTTTTGTGCTGCCCAACCCCTGGGACGTGGGCAGCGCCCGGTTGTTCCAGCATCTGGGTTTCGAGGCGCTGGCGTCGACGAGCTCGGGCTTTGCCTGGACGATTGGACGGCCTGACTATGGTCCTTCCCGCGACGAGACGCTGGCGCATCTGTCGGCGCTATGCGCGGCGGTCGAGCTGCCCGTTAACGCCGATTACCAGTCCGGGTTTGCTGCCGAACCCGAAGACGTCGCCGCCAATGTGGCATTGGCAATAGATGCAGGCGTGGCGGGTGTTTCCATCGAAGACACCAGGGTGGAGAGTCCGGGCCTTTACGATCTGCCGTTCGCGGTGGAGCGGATACGCGCGGCCCTTGCCGTCACACGCCGCCACGGCGCCGTACTGGTGGCCCGCACCGAGATCCTGCTACACCATCCTGAGCAGGTGACGGCGGCCATCGACAAGCTGGTGGCCTTTGCCGATGCCGGCGCCGATTGTCTCTATGCGCCGGGCGTCGCCGCCAAGGCTGACATCGCCGCCATGGTCAGGGCGGTCGCGCCAAAACCGTTGAATGTGTTGATGTCGGGGCCCGGCCTTGAGCTTGCGGAGCTTGCGGCACTTGGCGTGCGCCGTGTCAGCGTGGGCGGGGCGCTGGCGCGCGTGGCATGGCAATCGGCATTGGCCGCGGCCGGGCAGATACGGGCAGGATCATTTGCCGGCCTGGCCGGCGCCGCGCCGGGCCGCCTGTTGAACGAGGTTTTCTCGAGATTCTAGTCGGGACGGCGCGGCCGGCCGCCCGCTCGAGCCTGTAACGTTTTCGCACACATTTTAACAGGTCGGTAACCGGTGGCCCTCTATCGTGCGAGCGATTGAAACCGGGACGCCCATGTATCAGGAGAGCCGGGAACTTTACGCCGCACCGCGCCATCCCAAGAGGTGGATCTTCCACCCGCGCAAACGGTCGCTGATGCCGCCGCTGATCAGCCTGCTGGCGGCGGGTTTCGTGATCTTTGAGGTGCTGAGCCGCTTCTAATAGGCGCGGCCGATCAGAATTTCCTCCACGCCCGGTTTGCCGGTGAAGAGGCAGGGGGGGAAATCACGCGGCTGCTCGAGCGGCGCGTTGCGAATGGTTAGCTTCAGTCCCTTGAGCTTCGTGTCGATGGCGTCCAGTTCCGCCCCGGTCGGCCTCGACCAGGACACGCGCAGCCAGCCTTTGAACGAATCCTCGTCGCCGGCGAAATAGTCTTCCACGCCCGCCCAGTCGGTGACGCCGGACCTGATATTGCTGTCCAGCCGGTGCTTGGCCTCGGCATAGAGACCGGCCTGAATTTCTGCCAGAAGCTGGACGATGTTCTCCAGGAAGTCCTGGCGGGGCTTGGCGATGGACTTGATCTTGTCGCCCTCGCGCAGTTCGTCGCGGC
This sequence comes from Pseudomonadota bacterium, assembly GCA_048498895.1. Lineage (GTDB taxonomy): Bacteria > Pseudomonadota > Alphaproteobacteria > Micropepsales > Micropepsaceae > Rhizomicrobium. Next base: position 4,531 of record JBEHXB010000052.1, on the reverse strand, counting down.
GCATATAGGTCACCATGCCGCCCGCCGCGTCACGAGGCCCGATCTCGACAATGATGGGCGCGCCCCGTCGCACCCAGTTCCAGCGCTTTTCCGCCGACTTGATCTTCTTGTTGTCCAGGAAGGCGCGGAGCGGCTGGCCAAAGGCGCGTTCCTTCGACAGGTCGGCGACCAGCGCCTCGCAGTATTTCAGCACCTCCGCGTCTTCCGGCTTGTCGCGCAGCATGGGCACTATGACCACCTGGCGTGGCGCAATGGCGGGCGGCAGGCGCAACCCGTCATCGTCGCCATGGGTCATGATCACGCCGCCGATCAGGCGGGTGGACACGCCCCAGCTGGTGGTATTGCAGAATTCCATGCCGCCGGCGTCGTTCTGGAAGCGGATGTTCTGGGCTTCGGCGAAATGCGTGCCCAGGAAGTGGCTGGTGCCGGCCTGCAGCGCCTTGCCGTCCTGCATCATCGCTTCGATCGAATAGGTATTCACGGCCCCCGGAAAGCGCTCGCTTTCCGGCTTCTCACCCGCGATTACCGGCATCGCCAGTACCTCCTCGGCGAAGGTGCGATAGACCTCGAGCATGCGACGGGTCTCTTCGATGGCTTCCTGCGCCGACGCATGGGCGGTATGACCCTCCTGCCAGAGAAATTCGGTGGTGCGCAGAAACAGGCGCGGGCGCATCTCCCAGCGCACGACATTGGCCCACTGATTCAGAAGCAGCGGCAGATCGCGATGACTCTTGATCCAGCGCGCGAAGGCGTCGCCGATGATGGTCTCGGACGTCGGGCGCACTATCAGCGGCTCTTCCAGTTTCGCCGCCGGATCGGGCTGCAGCCTGCCGTCGATGTTCTTCAGCCGGTGATGGGTGACGACCGCCATCTCCTTGGCAAAGCCTTCGACATGTTCCGCCTCCTTGGCGATGAAGGAGAGGGGAATGAACATCGGGAAGTAGCAGTTCTCGTGTCCGGTCGCCTTGATGCGGCGGTCAAGTTCGCCCTGGATCTGTTCCCACACGCCCCAACCCCAGGGCTTGATGACCATGGCGCCGCGCACCGGGCTGGTCTCAGCCATGTCGGCGTCGCGCACGACAGCCTGATACCAGTCGGCGAAACGGCTGCGGTCGACGGGAAGGGCGCGCTGCATGGGGGATGCTCCAGATGTCAGGGGTGTTTAGCGTGCCTCGGTGGGCCGGAACAACAGGTACATCACGAAGCCCGTGATGCCGAAGCCGGCGATCAGGGCGGTCATCGGGATGGGCGTGCGGGCGGTGAAGCTGCCCATCGCCATCGAGGCGATAGTGCCGCCGCCATACAGAAAAATGCCGATCAGGGCCGACGCCATTCCCGCGGATTTCCCGAAATGCTGCATGGTCAGGCCCGACGCCGTCGGATTGATCGAGCCCATCAGCGAGCAATAGAGGAACATCCAGGGGATCAGGCCCAGGATGCCACCCCAGTCGGTCATTCCAAACAACAGTCCCATCGCGCCGATCAGGGCGTTTGCCGCCAGCGCGGCCATCAGGAGCGGTTGGCCGGGGTGGTACTTCAGCCAGCGGGCGGTGCCCTGGCTGAACACGATCAGGCCCACCCCGTTCAGCACGAAAGTGAACCCGAAATACTGGGGCGCGATGTGATAGACATCTATTACCACATGGGGCCAGCCGGTGAGGAAGACGTAGAGGCCGGCGCCTGACAGGATCGCGGGCACGATATAGCCAAAGAAATTCCGGTCACGGCCGATTATCCAATAGTCCTTCAGCACGTGCAGCGGATGCAGCCGCCGGTCCGAGCCTGGATGGCTTTCCGGCAACTGAAGCCATACCAGTGCCAGGGTGAGAATCGCCGCTGCCGCCTGCAGCCAGAACAGGCTGCGCCAGCCTGTGATCACCAGCATCCAGCCACCGACAAAGGGCGCAAACAGGGGCGAGACCGACAGGATCAGCAGCATCTGGGCGAAGATGCGGGCGGCTTCGCTGGGGCGGAAAAGGTCGCGGACGCAGGCTCGCGCCAGCACGGTGCCCGCACAGCTGCCACAGGCCTGCACGAAGCGCGCGACATCCAGCATCAGGGGGCCTTGCGCCAGTGCGCAGCCGGCCGAGCCGACGACATAGAGGGCCAACCCCACAATGATGGGCATGCGCCGGCCGAAGCGGTCGGAAAGCGGGCCCACCACCGCCTGTCCCACGGCAAGCCCCAGGAAAAACGTCGCCAGTGAATGCTCGATGGCGGCGATGGGGGCATGGAATTCCCGCGCGACGGTGGGCAGGGCGGGCAGATAGAGATCGATGCCGATAGGCGTAAAGCAGGTCAGCAGCCCGAAAAGCGCGATCAGCTCGATCCGCCGGGCGCGGGTATAGGAGTCGGCGGGAGCGGCGGGAATCATTGGGCGGGCCGTTCGGGCGCATGGGCATAGGGCCAGCAGGGGCGGTATGCAAGCGGCGCAACAGCGCGGGGAATGGCGTGAGGGGCCGGTTCCCGCAAAAACGTTAAGTGATGGACGCTGGCCGGTCCTGCCCTTACCTTTGCCGGCCATGACCGAATCGATTTCCAGGGTGCCGGCGCCTGTCGCCCAGGGCAAAGGCCGGACGGCCATTTTCGCGCCTTTCGAATGGATGATCGCGGCCCGCTATTTGCGCGCCAAGCGCAAGGAGAGCTTCATCTCCATCATCTCGCTGTTCTCGCTGATCGGTATCGCGCTGGGCGTGGCCACGCTGATTATCGTCATGAGCGTGATGAACGGTTTTCGGGTGGAGCTGTTGCGCTCCATCCTGGGCCTGACCGGCCATGTCACCATCCAGTCCCAAATGGGGCCGATGGCCGATTACGCCGCCGCCACAAACCGCATCTACAAGGTACCCGGCGTGGTCCAGGCGTTGCCGGTGCTGGACGGAGAGGTGATGGCCTCCAACACCACCATCAATGCCAATGCCGGCGTTGTGGTGCGCGGTGTGCGCGCCTCCGACCTGCCCAAGCTGCCCTCGGTCAGTGACAGCTTGCGTGCCGGTGCGCTGAAGGATTTCGACGGCGACGATGTGGTGATCATTGGTGCGGGGCTTGCCCGCCAGTTGCGCATTCCGGTGGGCGGGCAGATCACCCTGATCGCGCCCAAGGGTAATGTCACGCCCTTCGGCACCACGCCCCGGATAAAGACCTATCACGTCATCAGCACCTTCAAGGTCGGCAACGTGCTCTATGACGACCATTACATCTTCATGCCGCTGGCCGAGGCGCAGCTCTATTTCGACTATGGCGACACGGTCAGCGGTATCGAGGTCATGGTGACCGAACCCGAGAACGACCTGGCGATGATTCCCGCGCTGCTGAAGGCGGCGGGACCGACATCCCGCGCGGTGCCCTGGCAGAACCTGAATGTGCAGCTCTTCGAGGCGATCAAGGTCGAAGCGAATGTGATGTTCCTGATCCTGTCGCTGATCATCCTGGTGGCGGCGCTGAACATCGTGTCGGGCCTGACAATGCTGGTGAAGGACAAGTCCGGCGACATCGCCATCCTGCGCACCATGGGAGCCACGCGCGGCGCGGTGATGCGCGTCTTCTTCATCGCCGGCGCCAGCATTGGGGTGGCGGGCACCCTGATCGGCTTTGGCATCGGCGTTCTGTTCTGCGCCAATATCGAGAATATCCGCCAGTTCCTGTCGAAGATCACGGGCACCACGCTGTTCGACCCCACCATCTATTTTCTCTCCCGCATGCCCGCCCAGATGGACCCTGGCGAGGTGACCGCGGTGGTGATCATGGCGTTGACCCTGACTTTCCTGGCCACGCTCTATCCGTCATGGCGCGCTGCCAAGCTCGATCCGGTCGAGGCGCTGCGCTATGAGTGAAGTATTACGGCTTGAGAATGTTACCCGCCGCTATCGGGAAGGCGAGGGACAGCTGGAAGTGTTCAGCGGGCTGGACCTGTCGCTGAAGGCGGGGGAGATCGTGGCCCTGGTGGGCCAGTCGGGCGCGGGCAAGTCGTCCCTGCTGCATATCGCCGGGTTGCTGGAAGCGCCCACCAGCGGGGAAATATTCATCGAGGGCGTCGCCGCCTCGCGCCTGCCGGATGCGGAGCGCACCCGCATCCGCCGCGAGAGGCTAGGTTTTGTCTATCAGGCGCATCACCTGTTGCCGGAGTTTGACGCCCTGGAGAATGTGCTCATCCCCCAGATGATTGCGGGCAGGCCCAAGGCCGCGGCGAGGCAGGAGGCGACGCGGCTTCTGACGGTGCTGGGCCTGGGCCAGCGCCTGACGCACCGGCCCTCGCAGCTTTCGGGCGGCGAGCAGCAGCGCGTTGCCATCGCCCGTGCGCTGGCCAATCACCCGCGCATCCTGTTGGCGGATGAGCCAACCGGAAATTTGGACCCGCGCACTGCGGGCGGGGTGTTCGATGCGCTGATCCGGATCACGCGGGACCAGGGACTGGCGGCGTTGATCGCCACGCACAATTTCGAGCTCGCGGCGCGGATGGACCGCGCCCTGCTCCTCGATCAGGGCAAACTCGTTGCGGGTGCAGCGCTGCCCCGTTAGCGCGCCGCGATTA
>JBEHXB010000051.1:0-10967 GCA_048498895.1 Pseudomonadota bacterium | reverse complement strand
TCTGCCGCGGCTCTACCGCGACAATCCGCGTGCGCAGAGCTGGTTCACAGATACCGAAGCCAACAAGACCATCGCACTTCGCAATGGCAGCTTGCAGGCGGGCTATTTCATCATCGCCGCCCGCGCGCTGGGCCTGGATTGCGGGCCAATGGGTGGCTTCAGCCATGCCGGCGTCGACGGCGAGTTTTTCTGCGGTACACGGATCGAGTCTAATCTGCTCTGCAATCTCGGCTATGGCGCGGAAGGCGGTTGGCGCCCGCGCAACGAGCGGCTGGGCTTTGACGAAGCCTGCGAGATCATCTGATGCCCATGCTGGCGGCCGACACTGCGCTGGGCGCCTGCTCGGTGGCCGTGCTGGACGGCCATCGCGTACTCGCGCATCGGTTTGAGACGATGGAACGCGGCCACGCTGAAATCCTGGCGCCGATGGTGGAGGCGGCGATGAAGGATGCCGGCATCGGCTTTGACAGGCTGGACCAACTGGCCGTCACTACCGGACCTGGCACCTTCACCGGCCAGCGGGTGGGGCTGGCCCTGATGCGCGCTCTGCGGCTGGCGCTGAGAATCCCACTTGTGGGAGTAACAACGCTGGAAGCAATGGCAGAGGCCGCGATGGCGGCAACGGGCAGCGCCAAGGCAGCCGCTATCCACGATGCGCGCCGACGGGAAGCCTATCTGCTGCTGCGCGATGGTGCGGCCAACCGGCTGGAGCCCGTGGTGATGGGATTCGCCGAAGCAGTCGACAGCATACGCGCCTTCGGCACATGCGCGCTGGCGGGAACCGGTGCTGAAGCCGCTGCATCCGTCCTGGGCGGAGATTTTCCAATTTCGACCATACGCCAGCCGGATGCGCTTTGGGTGGCTCGCCTGGGGGTAGCTCGCCTGGCTGCGGGCTGTTCGCCGCAGCCGGAAGAGGTTCCCGGCCCGCTTTATCTGCGCGCGCCTGACGTCAAATTGCCCGGGGCTAGTCGGCCCTCAAATTCTCGATCCGCATGAAGGTAGTGCTTTTCAATCCTGCCACCGACGACCTGGCGCATCTTGCCAGCCTCCACGTCGACAGCTTCGAAACGCCCTGGGACGCGGCCACGCTCGCCGGACTTCTCGCCTCACCTGGCACCTTCGCCTGCCATCACGAGGACGGATTCGTGCTGGCCCGGGCTGCGGCAGGCGAGGCCGAAATCCTGACTCTGGCGGTGAGACCGGCGGCACGCGGCAAAGGATTGGGGCGGGCGCTGGTGATCGCAGCCGCGAACCGTTCTCAGGAACTGGGCGCCGGAGAGTTGTTCCTGGAAGTGGGCACGGCCAATCCCGCCGCCCTGGCACTATATGCCGGATTGGGATTTGCCAAGGTCGGCATGCGCAAAGGCTATTATGACAACCCGCGCACGCTCCCGATGCGCCAGGAAAGCCCCCGCCCCAGAAGCAGGGACGCAGTTGTCCTCAGGCTTCCGCTACCCGCCAAATTCGCCTAACCTTGTCGTCCGTTTTCACCCCGGCGCACGGCAGACAAGGAGCTATCAGTGACGCGGATCGAGAAACTCTGCGTCGATAAAGGTCTCCGCATGACGGATCAGCGGCGGGTGATCGCCAGGGTCCTTTCGGAAGCCGAAGACCATCCGGACGCGGAAGAACTCTACCGCCGCGCGTCCGCCGTCGACCCGCATATTTCGATCGCCACCGTGTATCGCACCGTCAAGCTGTTCGAGGATGCCGGCATCCTCGAAAGGCATGATTTCCGCGACGGGCGTTCACGCTACGAGGAAGTGCCCGAATCCCACCACGATCATCTGATCGACGTCGCCACCGGCAGCGTGATCGAATTCCACAACGAGGAAATCGAACGCCTCCAGCGCCGTGTCGCCGAGGAGCTGGGTTTCGAACTGATCGATCACCGGTTGGAATTGTATGGCGTGCCCAAGGGGCGCAAGCCATAGCTTCGTGACCATGATGGACCGCCTGCGCGCCGCCACAATCGTCGCGATCTTCCTGATCTTCACGTTCCTGTGCATGCCCATTCAATGGCTATTGCTGAAGCTGGGCAGCCGCCGGGCGAGGACTTTCCCCCACTGGTACCATCGCCAGGTCGCCAGCCTGTTCGGGCTTCGGATCCGCCTGGTAGGAACGCCTATCCGGGATGAGGGCGTTCTGATCGTCGCCAACCACACGAGCTGGGCCGACATCGTGATCTTCTCCGCGGTGATGCCGATCTCATTTGTTTCCAAGGCCGAGGTCGCGCGTTGGCCTCTCTTCGGTACTCTGGCCCGGCTCCAGCGCACCGTCTTTGTCGAGCGGGACCGGCGCAGCGCTACCCGCGAGAAGCGCGACGAGATTCGCGAGCGTCTGCTCGCGGGCGACGCCCTTGTCCTGTTCCCGGAAGGCACCAGCCACGACGGCAATCATGTTCTGCCCTTCAAGAGCGCGCTTCTGGGTGCGGCCGAGGCCCGGCTGGACAGCGGCGCGCATGTGAGGGTGCAGCCGGTCACCGCCGCTTTCACGGGCCTGCACGGCATGCCCATGGGGCGGGAAAACCGGCCGCTGTTTGCCTGGTATGGGGACATGGAGATGGCCCCCCATTTGTGGGAGGCGCTGCTCGCCGGACCCGTTGACGTGGTAATCCAGTTCCATGAACCCCTCAGCCTCGACCTGTTGGACCGCAAGGCCCTGGCAGCAGAGGCCGAAAGACTGGTCAGAACTGGCCTGGCGGACGCCCTGGCGGGCAGGATCTAATCCGGAATGGCTCCTCGATGGCTCGAAAGCCAGCTGTCCGGATCAGCCTTTTTGGGCCCTGGAACAGGGGCGGGTATTGAATTTGCCCCGCCCCGCCCTGATAACCGGCCCTGCCATGAAGGAATTCCTCATCAAGACCTATGGCTGCCAGATGGCCCCGCGCCGCGGGCGCGCGTCGAACGGAGAGACATGAAAAAGCTCTACGTAAAGACCTATGGCTGTCAGATGAACACCTACGATTCCGCCCGCATGGCGGATCTTCTGGCGCCGCTGGGATATGTGCAGGCTGACAGCCCGGATGACGCCGACATGGTGATCCTCAATACCTGTCATATTCGCGAGAAAGCGGCGGAAAAGGTCTATTCCGAGGTCGGGCGCCTGCGCGCGTTGAAGGCCGAGAGAACCAAAAACGGCGGGCGGATGCTGCTGGCGGTAGCCGGCTGCGTCGCCCAGGCGGAAGGTCAGGAGATCGTCGCCCGCGCCCCCGCCGTGGACCTGGTTGTCGGCCCGCAATCCTATCACCGTCTGCCGGAGATGATCGCCCGCTTCGCTCGCGAGGGCGGCCATGCGCTGCAGGCCGACTTCCCCGCGCTGGAGAAATTCGACGCGCTTGTCCAGGCGAAGGAAACCGGCGTCAGCGCCTTTCTGACCGTGCAGGAAGGCTGCGACAAGTTCTGTACCTTCTGTGTGGTGCCCTATACGCGCGGGCCGGAACATTCCCGCTCACCTGACGCGGTGCTGGCCGAGGCGCGGCATCTGGTGGATCTGGGTGCGCGCGAGTTGGTGCTGCTGGGCCAAAATGTGAATGCCTATGACGGCGGGGGATGGTCGCTGGCGAAACTGTGCGATGGTCTTGCCTGCATCGATGGGCTGGAACGCATCCGCTACACCACCAGCCACCCGCGCGACATGTCCGACGACCTGATCGCCGCCCATCGCGACAACGACAAGCTGATGCCCTACCTGCACCTTCCGGTGCAATCGGGGTCGGACAGAATGCTGGAGGCGATGAACCGCAAACATCGCGCCGACGACTATCGCCGCATCGTCGACAGGTTGCGCGCCGCCCGTCCCGATATCGCGCTGACCTCCGATTTCATCGTCGGCTTTCCGGGCGAGGGTGACGCGGATTTCGAAGAGACGATGCAACTGGTGCGCGATGTCGGTTTCGCCACCGCCTTCTCGTTCAAATATTCCAGGCGTCCCGGCACGCCGGCCGCAGCCTTGCGCGGGCAGGTTGCCGAGGACGTGAAATCGGCTCGCCTGCAAGAATTGCAGGCCCTGCTCGCCAACCGGCAGCATGAATTCGACGATTCCCAGATCGGCCGCATTCTTCCCGTGCTTTTCGAAAAACCCGGTCGCAGGGACGGCCAGCTTGTCGGCCGCACGCCATACCTGCAGCCGGTGCATGTCGATGCGGCCGCCACGATGATCGGGCGGCTCGCATCGGTACGCATCGAGCGGCGTACTGCCAACAGTCTTCATGGGACGCTGGTTTGACGACGAAGGCAAACAAGACCGCGCTGACGCTGGAGTTTCCCGAAAATGCGCTCCTGGCCGCTGTAAGCGGGCCGCATTCCAAGAATCTGGCACGGCTGGAACAGAAGCTTGATGTCGCCATCGACATGCGCGGCAATCTGGTATCGGTCAGCGGCGCGGCCCGCGAACGTGCTGCCTCGGTCCTGCGCACGCTTTATGCTCGCGCCGCCGCCGGTGAAGGCATCACCCTGGCCGAGGTCGATTCCGAGATCCGCTTCACCGACCAGGGCCGGGCTTCGGCGCCCGGCGCAATCAAGACCTCTTCGACACGCGCCGTGCGCCCGCGTTCGCCCGCCCAGGCGGCCTATCTGGACATGATGCGCAGCTGCACGCTGGTGTTCGGCATCGGACCGGCGGGCACGGGCAAGACCTACCTGGCCGCCGCCTTCGCCGCCCACATGCTGTATGAGCGGCGGGTGGAGCGGGTAATCCTGTCGCGTCCGGCATTGGAAGCGGGCGAGCGCCTGGGTTTCCTGCCGGGCGACCTGAAGGAAAAGGTCGATCCCTATCTGCGCCCGCTCTACGACGCGCTGTTCGATGTCCTGGGTGAGCAGGCCGCACGGTTGATGGAGCTGGGCGTGATCGAGGTGGCGCCGCTTGCCTTCATGCGCGGCCGCACCCTGACGCGCGCCTTTGTCATACTGGACGAAGCGCAGAATACAACCAGCGCCCAGATGAAGATGGCACTCACCCGCCTGGGCGAGGAAAGCCATATGGTGGTGACCGGCGATCCCTCGCAGAGCGACCTGCCGGGTGGCGAGGCCAGCGGCCTCAATGAGGCGCTGGCGGTTCTGCAGGACGTTGAAGGAGTTGGGGTGGCCCATTTCACCGAGCGTGACGTGGTGCGCCATCCCCTCGTCGCGCGAATAGTGGCCGCCTATAATCGGCGGGCCGGATCATGAATGGGGTCCAGTTGGTAATCGAAGACCCGGCCTGGCGGTCGTATCGCGGCCTTCAGGCCAAGCTGAAGCGCGTTGCACAGGCCAGTGCGGCGGCGGCGAAGCTGCGCGGCGGGTTAACTGTCCTTCTGGCCGACGATGCGCGGCTGAACAAGCTGAATCGCGAGTTCCGCGGAAAGGACAAGCCGACCAATGTCCTCTCCTTTCCCTCTGGCGCGAAGGACTATCATGGCGACATCGCCATCGCCCATGGCGTGACCCTTGCCGAGGCGAAGGCGGCGGGCGTGCGTTTTGCCGATCACGCCAGCCACCTTGTGGTGCATGGGGTGCTGCACCTGGCGGGCTATGACCATGAAACCGAATCCGACGCCAGGGTGATGGAGCCGCTGGAAGTGAAGATCCTGGCGCGGATGGGCATCGCCGATCCCTACCGCGGGGCGTCGTCATGAGCCATTCCCCGCCGCTATGGAAGCGGTTCTGGCTGAAGCTGCGCGGCGAAGATATTTCCGCCGCCGCCATGCGAGAGAGCCTGGCTGAAGTGGTCGAACAGAGCGAGCGCGAATCCCCGGCTCTGTCGCCACAGGAACGGGTGATGCTGGGCAACCTGCTGCGTTTCGGCGATCTGCGCGTGCACGATGTCATGGTACCGCGTGCCGACATCATCGCCGCCGATGAGGATATCTCGGTTGGCGAGCTGATAAAGCTGATCCGCGACGCACAGCATTCGCGCATTCCGATCTATCGCGAGACGCTGGACGATCCAACTGGACTGATCCACGTCAAGGACGTGATGGCGTTGATGGCGTTGTCGCCGCAGGGGACCTATTGCATAACCTCCAGCGTGCGGATCACTACCCTGCGCCGGCCCATCCTGTTCGCGCCGCCTTCGATGCGCGCGCTCGATCTTCTGGTCAAGATGCAGGCCAGCCATACCCACCTGGCGCTGGTAATTGACGAATATGGTGGCACCGACGGGCTGGTCTCTATCGAGGACCTGATCGAGGAGATCGTGGGCGACATATCCGACGAACATGACGAGACCATCGCCGCCCTCAAGCCGGACGGCGACGGCTACATCGCCAACGCGAGCATGGACCTCGAGGACTTCAAGGCCCAGACCGGCCATGACCTGATGTACGAGGATGCCGACGAGGACATCGACAGCCTGGGTGGACTGGTGACCTCCCTTCTGGGCCGGGTGCCACAGCGCGGCGAGATCATTGATCATCCGGGAGGCTTCCAGTTTCTGGTGCTGGAGGCCGACCCGCGGCGGGTGCGCCGCCTTCGGGTCCGCCTGCCCAAGGGCACACAGGACGGCAGCCAAAAAGGCGCCGCCGCGCAATGACGGCATCGCTGGCTGTTGGCAACGCAATTACATCTCTTTCCGGCTGGCGACGGCTTGCCGCCGCTTTTGCGGCCGGCGCCGTCTCGGCCACCGGTTTTGCGCCCTTGGAATTCTTTCCCGCGCTGCTGCTGGGCTACGCTGTCCTGGTGCTGTTGATCGACGGCGCCGACAGGGGACCTCATCCCATCCGCGCCGCCGCAGCCGCCGGTTGGGCCTTCCTGTTCGGCCAGTTTCTCGTCGGGTTCCACTGGGTTGGCTACGCCTTCATGGTCGATCCTGAGGCGCATCTTTGGCAGATGCCGTTCGCGCTGGTTGGATTGACCGCCGGTCTGGCGCTTTACGGCGCACTGGCCGGCGCGCTGTCGGCCTGGTTCTGGCAGGACGGTCCGGCGCGCATTTTCGTTTTTGCGATCTTCTTTGCCCTGGGCGAATGGCTGCGCGGCCATCTGCTGACGGGTTTTCCCTGGAACCTGTCTGGCTATGGCTGGGGCCTGGTACCGGCGCTGCTGCAGACCGCCAGCCTCGTTGGCGCCTATGGCCTGTCCTTCCTCACCATTCTTCTGGGCGCGACGCTGGCCGAATTTGCCTGCGGCCGCTGGCGCATTCCCGCCGCCACCTCGCTTCTGTTTGCACTTCTGCTTGCGTTTGGCGTGTACCGCCTCGACGCCACACCCGTTCACCATGTTCAAGGTGTGGTTGTGCGCCTTGTGCAACCGGATGTTCCCCAGCGGGAAAAATATGTTCGGCGGCTGATGCTGCGAAACTGGGATCGTCTGGTCGATCTGTCAGCCAGGCCGGCTGCAAAAGCAACCGGCAGGCCCAGCGTGATCGTGTGGCCGGAAGCGGCCACCGGCTTTCCGGTTGCGCGCGCCCCCGGCGCACTAGATCAGATTGCCCTTTTTACCGGGCGCGGGCAGACCGTGATCACAGGCTCGGAGCGCATCAGCGAAGACGCCGGGGGAGTGGCTTTCTACAACAGCCTTTATCTGTTCGGAGCCTTCGGCGCGCTGCCCCTGGTCTATGACAAGTTCCACCTGGTCCCATTCGGCGAATATGTGCCTTTTGCCAGCCTCTTAGGGCGAATCGGCATCACCAAACTTACCAAGGGACCGTCGGGCTTTTCTGCCGGCGATCATCCCCATCTGCTCGCCGTTCCCGGCGCGCCATCCATGTCGCCGCTGATCTGCTACGAAGTGATTTTTCCCGGCGAAGTGACCGAAATTGGCGCGCCGCGCCCGGGCTGGTTCGTCAACGTCACCGACGATTCCTGGTTTGGTCCCTGGGCCGGCCCGCGCCAGCATTTACTGATCGCGCGGGTGCGCGCCATCGAAGAAGGCCTTCCCATCGCGCGCGCGGCGAATACCGGTATCAGTGCGATGATCGATCCATTAGGGCGGATTTCCGCCCGCCTGGGGCTGAACAGGATGGGCGTGGTTGACGCCCCCTTGCCCGCCGCCCTCCCCGAAACGGTCTATGCCCGCCTTGGTGACTTCCCCTTTTTCCTGCTGCTCGTCAGCGCCGTTCTGGCAGCATTTTTCGCCGCCCGCATGCACCGCCCGTTCGACAGGACGTGAAATATCTGTTCAGTTTGGCGTCTGTAACGGTTAAGTTCCCCTGGACGACCAGAGCTAAGGCGCCGTGCCCAAAAAGCAAGCAAACCCCATCGACGTTCAGGTCGGCAATCGCGTGCGCATCCGGCGCATGCTGATCGGCATGAGTCAGGAGCGTCTGGGCGACCTGCTCGGCCTCACTTTCCAGCAGGTCCAGAAATATGAAAAGGGCGTGAACCGCATCGGCGCGGGGCGGCTGTTCGAGATGGCTCGCATTCTAAATGTGCCGATCGATTTCTTTTATGACGGCGTCGAGGCCCATCTCGCCGCACAACCTGGCATGGGCGAGCCCGAAGGCGCGCCACCGGTAATGGAGTTCGTCTCCTCCGGCGAGGGGCTGCAGCTTTCGCTTGCCTTTATGAAGATCAAGGACGCCAAGGTGCGCAAGCGCGTTCTTGATCTGGTGAAAAGCCTGGCCGAAGAACAAGAACAGAAGAACTAGCGCGTCAGCGCTTGCGCGACGCCTTTTCCGCCAATCCCGACTGCGCCTCGCGGCCGCTCAGCTCCGCATAGACTTCTTCGGGCGTGATCCCCACCGCCGTCCAGAGTGCCAGCAGGTGATAAAGGACGTCGGCAGACTCCTTGACCAGTTCCGCCCGGTCCCGTCCGACGGCGGCAATGATCGCTTCCACCGCTTCCTCGCCGAACTTCCTGGCGCATTTTTCCACACCCGCCGCGAGCAGGCTGGCGGTATAGGATTGCGAAGGATCGGCGCCCTTGCGCGCGGCAATGGTGGCAAAGAGACGGTCGATGGCATCGGACATGGCGGGCACTCTTGCGGGGCGGGCAGGCTAGCCGTTTCCGGCGCCGCCATCAAAGCCCGATGCGAGCGCGGATGTCGGCGGGGGTTGCGCCCGCTTCGCGCATTGCTTTCAGCGTGACGGCGGCATTGCGCTTGGAGAATTTGCGACCATGCTCGTCCAGGATCAGCCCGTGATGGGCGTATTGCGGCTCGGGCAGGGACAGAAGCGCCTGCAGCAGGCGCTGCACATGGGTGGCGGGCAGAAGATCTTCGCCCCGCGTCACCAGATTTACGCCCTGATAGGCGTCATCCACCACGACGCTGAGATGATAGGAAGTCGGCATGTCCTTGCGCGCGATGACGATGTCGCCGAAACGGCCGGGATGGACAGGATGGCGATGGCCATGCTCCAGAAAGGTGAGGGGGCCGGTCAACGCGGCCGCTCTGGCCACGTCCAGCCGGACGGCATAGGGCTCGTCCGCCGCCATGCGAGCCTGCCGCTCGGCGGCGGCCAGGGTGCGGCAGGTGCCAGGATAAAGCGGGCCTGTGTTGCCGTGGGGATCGCTGTCATGAGGCGCGTCGCCAGCCTGCGCGATCTCGCGGGCAATATCGGCGCGGGTGCAGAAACAGGGGTAGGTGAGATCTCCCAACTGGCCCAGCGCGGCGCGATAGGCGTCCATGCGCGTCGACTGGCGCAGCACCGGTTCGTCCCAGGACAACCCCAGCCATTTCAGGTCCAGGAATATGGCTTCGACGAATTCATCGCGCGAGCGTGTCCTGTCGATGTCCTCGATGCGCAAGACAAAATCGTCACCCTCCTGAAAGGCGGCGATGGCGGCAAAGGCGTGCCCCAGGTGCAACAGGCCTGTCGGCGACGGCGCGAAGCGGGTAACAATCATCAGCGCGAAATCTAACCCATCATGCAGACCATGGCACCCAATGCACCGGTACTGGCCGGACCCACCCTGCCACCTGTCAGGGGCCCGGCCGATTGCCTGATCGTAATGGTGCATGGCTACGGCGCCGACGGTCGGGACCTTATCGGCCTGGCCGACCACTGGCGCCATCTGCTGCCGGGCGCCGCGTTCAGCGCGCCCAATGCGCCGGCGCCCCTGCCCGGATCACCCGGCTATCAATGGTTTCCCATCTCCCGCATTGATCCGCATGAAATGCACAAGGGCGTGGAGCAGGCCGGCCCGATTCTGGATGCCTTTCTGGATTCAGAGCTCCAGCGCCTGAACCTTTTGCCCGAGCGCCTGGCGCTCGTGGGGTTTTCCCAGGGAACGATGCTGTCCCTTCATGTGGGGCTGCGCCGGTCGATCAAACCCGCGGCCATTGTGGGTTTTTCCGGCCTTCTGGCGGGTCCGGTACCGGCGTCCGCCCATGACGGCGCCGATATTTCCCCGATTCTCCTGGCCCACGGCGACAGCGACAGCGTCATTCCGCCTCAGGCGATGTTCGCAACGGCCGGCCAACTCGCGCTGGCGGGAGCAGCGGTGCAATGGCACCTGGCGCCCGGAATGGGCCATGGCATCGACCCGGAGGGGCTGATGCTGGCAGGGCTTTTCCTCAATCAGGCTTTTGCCGGCCAGCTTAAGCGCACCGGCGCGACGCGCTGCGTCTACAAACCGTCATAGCGAATCGGCTAGCATCGAAAACAGGGATGGCGCACACTTCCTCCCGAAAGGAGATTTCTTTCAAAAGGAGATTGGCCTTCACAGGAATTCTTCCGTGCTAGCCGCCAGCGTTTCCGCCGGCAATTGCCCCGCCCTGGTCCTCAACGCCGATTACCGGCCCTTGAGCTACTACCCGCTTTCGCTCTGGTCGTGGCAGGACACGATCAAGGCGGTGTTCCTGGACCGTGTGACGATCCTGGAAGAGTACGACCGGGTCGTGCGCTCGGCCCGGCTTGAGATGAAGCTGCCTTCGGTCGTCTCGCTGAAGACCTATATCAAGCCGACACGCAGGCCCGCCTTCACCCGCTTCAATGTATTCCTGCGCGACCAGTTCGAATGCCAGTATTGCGGCGATCCCAACGACCTGACTTTCGATCATGTGGTTCCCCGTTCGCGCGGGGGACGCACCACATGGGAAAATGTCGTCAC
>JBEHXB010000050.1:0-10985 GCA_048498895.1 Pseudomonadota bacterium | reverse complement strand
CCCGTGCGGGCGTTTCGCGCGGCGCTGGAGGACAAGAAGGCAGCCGGTGAATTTGGCCTGATCGCGGAGATAAAAAAGGCCAGCCCCTCCAGGGGCCTTATCCGCGCGGACTTCGATCCGCCGGCGCTGGCCGGGGCCTATGAACAAGGCGGGGCGGCATGTCTGTCGGTGTTGACCGACACGCCCTCCTTCCAGGGCGCGCCCGAGTACCTGACCACAGCGCGCGAAGCAGTGCGACTGCCGGTGCTGCGCAAAGACTTCATGCTCGAGCCCTATCAGGTGGCCGAGGGGCGAAGCTGGGGCGCCGACAGCATCCTGATCATCCTGGCGGCACTGGACGACGGCGCGGCCCGCGCGCTGATGGATGCCGCCGCCGAATGGAATATGGATGCCTTGGTCGAAGTGCATGACGAGGCAGAGCTGGACCGTGCGCTGGCCTTGGGCGCGGGCCTCATCGGCATCAACAATCGCAACCTCAAAACCTTCATCACCGACATTGGAACGACTCTGCGCCTGGCGCCGTCCATCCCGCGCGATGTGCATGTGGTGGCCGAAAGCGGCCTCTCGGCGCCGGCGGACCTCAAGCGGCTGGCCGGCGTGCATGTCACCAGCGTGCTGGTGGGCGAAAGCCTGATGCGTCAGAGGGATGTCGCCGCCGCCACACGCCAGTTGCTCGGAAACGGTTTTCGCTGAGGGCCTGGAATTGACGGAAAAGCCTGCGCCTGTCCGTCGCTCTGCCGGTATGCTGGGCAGCCCCTTTGACCGCAACCGCGGCGCCGTCATCGCGGCGGCGCCATCGCCGCGGCCGGGCAAGGTGCCGCCTGCCACATCGGTATCCTGCCCCTGCCCGCGCCCCAAGCCCCAGGTGCTGATGAGCGAGGTCGCCGGCGCGCGTGGCCTTGAGATCGGCGAACATCGCGAAGCCTTTCGTGCCTTCATGATGGCGCGGGGGCTGCGGCCGTCCCAATGGGCGAAGATGGCCGGGGTGCCGGTCGGCGAGATCCTGGCCTATCTGACGGGCCGCCAGCGCTTTTTCTCGCCCGGTGTGGCCGAACGGCTGGCGCACGCAGCGGGCGTGACGGGCGAAGAAATGTTCCAGCGGCGCCCGGTTCAAAAATGAGTATGGCGGTCTTTTTTGTGGGGCCGCCGCACATCCGAACAGGCGATGAGGGCCGAGGTCGTGATTCCCATCTCGACGCGGTTCCCGCGTTGACGGCCCCGGAGAACTAAAGTAGAACGATTCGTCGTGTTTCGGCTTTGTTCGCCGAGGGT
Organism: Pseudomonadota bacterium; assembly: GCA_048498895.1. Lineage (GTDB taxonomy): Bacteria > Pseudomonadota > Alphaproteobacteria > Micropepsales > Micropepsaceae > Rhizomicrobium. The sequence continues at coordinate 9,713 of JBEHXB010000050.1, read as the reverse complement.
CAGGGACCTGGCGCACGGCCCTTGGGGACAAAAGATGCTGACGCGCAAACAGTATGAACTGCTGACATTCATACACGAACGGATCCGCGAGACCGGCATCCCGCCCTCCTTTGATGAGATGAAGGAGGCCCTGGATCTCAAGTCCAAGTCGGGCATCCACAGACTGATCACCGCGCTGGAGGAGCGCGGTTTCCTGCGCCGCATGGAAAAGCGCGCGCGCGCACTGGAAGTGCTGCGGCTGCCCGACAACATGGCCGAGACGCTCCGGCCCGCTACGACGCGCAGCCAGGCACAGCGCAGTATGCCTTCCATCCGCCACGGCCGCGAGCCCCGCATGACCGACTCCCGCAGCGCCGCGCCGCGTCGCGCCTTTGGCGGCGAGAATGGTGAGGGCGCGGTGAACGTGCCACTGGTGGGCCGCATCGCCGCCGGCACGCCGATCGAGGCGTTGCAGAACAAGGTCAGCGACGTACCCGTGCCCGGCGGCATGATCGGCCGCGGCTCCCATTACGCGCTGGAAGTGGCGGGCGATTCCATGATCAATGCCGGCATTCTGGACGGCGACACCGTGATCATCCAGGAATCCGACACCGCCAATACCGGTGAGATCGTGGTGGCGCTGGTGGATAATGAGGAGGCCACGCTGAAGCGCCTGCGCCGGCGCGGCGACTCCATCGCCCTGGAAGCCGCCAACCCGGCCTATGAGACGCGCCTGTATGGCGCGGACCGCGTCAAGGTGCAGGGCAAGCTGGTCGGACTTATCCGGCGATACTAGGGGTGGCTCCTTCGTGCCCTGGGCACGCCGCGCGTTCGCTCACATACGACACATCACCCGTTGGAACGCGGCCGGCATCCAACCTGCTCAGTTGGAAAAGTCCTGCGCGCCTGCATCCCGTGGCGCTTTCGGCACCCACGGCCTTTGTCCCCGCGATTGACGCACGCTGATCGCCGACAGCGGCGAAAGGCCTATCTGCCAGCCCTCCCCGCGTTGGGCAGCCGCGCCGTCCATCACCAGCGCCGGGCCGTTGCACGCCACTGCCAGCGTAGTCACCAGGATACGCGCCTGGGCGCAGTCCTCGGCCAAGGCTTCGGGCCGCTGTGACAGGGCAATAATTCCGTGCCGCCGCACCACGCAGCCCACTCCATCGCAGTGCATCCCCGCCATGCCGGTGGCCTGGTTCGGCTGGCGCGCATCGCCGTCACGGCGCAGCCATTCGCGTGCGGCAAACCGGTCCTTTGGCGCTGCGGGAAAATGCAGCAGACCGTCGGCGCCTCTGATCGCCACGGTCTGCCCGTCCGGGGCCACCAGCATGTCGGGCCTTGGCGCGGTCATCGCCAGCACCGTTCCAGCCGCCAATCCCGCAAGACCCAGCCAGCGGCGCCGCCCGCGCCAGATCGCCAGCCACAGCCCGCCGCCGGATATGGCCAGCAACGCCGACAGGGTCATGGAGGGCGCCAGGCTGACTGCCCCCGGCAGGCCCGCAACCCAGGCGCCCAGCGCCAGCATCACCTTTATGCCATGGCCCAGCAGCGACAGTGCCGGTCCGTCAAGGCCCAGCGGCATCAGCATCACCGACAACGCTGCCGCCGGCATCACCCAGAAACCCATCACCGGCATCACGATAAGGTTTCCCAACACCGCGTAATGGGTGGCCCGGCCGAAATGGAAAAGAGCGAATGGCAGGGTCGCCAGGCTGCCCACCAGCGAGGTAAGGGTGATCCCATGCACATAGCGCCAGACCGCACGGCGCGCGCCATGCGGCCGCGCGGCGCTCCACTCGGCCACGGCCACCAGCGCCGCCACCGCGGCAAATGACATCTGGAATCCCGGCTCGGTGATTGCCTCCGGCCGCCACACCAGCAGCACCGCAGCTGCCAGGGCCACGCTCCGCATGGTCAGCGCCGGCCGGTCCAGCAATACGGCAGTCAGGGCCGCGGCCATCATGACGAAGGCGCGCACCGCAGGCGCTGCCGCGCCGCTGATCACCAAATAGAACAGCGATGCCGCCAGCGCCGCTCCTGCCGCCCATTTCTTGATGGGGTAGTGCAACGCCAGCGACGGAAATGCAGCCAACAGCGCGCGCACTGCCCAGAACAGCCCACCGCCCACCAGCGCCATGTGCAGCCCCGCTATTGCCAGCACATGCGCCAACCCCGCATCGCGCAACGCGGTCTCGTCCTCATCGCTGATGCCGCCGCGTTCGCCGGTAATCAGGGCGGCGGCGATGGCGCCGGTCGATCCGGGCAGCGCCCGATGGATGCGTACCGTCATGCGCGCGCGCAGATTCTCGATCCCCTGCGCCACGCGCCGGGTCGGCCCCGCATCATGCAGTCCCGGCACGGCATGGGCGCGGCCAAAGGCGAACCCCGCGGCGCCGATGGACTGGAAAAAGGCCGCCCGCCCGTAATCGGCGGCGCCAGGCTCGACCGGCGCGGGTGGTGGCGCAAGGCTGGCGGTCAGGCTTACCCGCTCGCCCGCGTGCAATTGCTCTCCACCCGCCTGCACCGCCACGCGCACCCTGCGTGGCGCATCGCCCAATGCGCCGGAACGGACGTCCGACAACACCAACCGAACGCCCCTTGCCCGCGGCTCGATGCTGTCGATACGTCCCGTCAGGTGGGTGATCAAGGGGCTATCCAGCACCGGTGTCGCCGCTGCCATCTCGCGCGCCTTGGCCAGCCCAAGCCCCAGAAGCACTGCCGCCACGAGCGCCAATGGCGGCCGCTGCCAGCCGGCGATGGCCAGCGCCGCAGCCGCCAGGCCCGCCACAAGCGCCGCCATGCCCACCGCCGCGGACGGCTCTACCGGCAACGCGAAATAAAGCCCGCTGCCCGTGCCCAGCCCGACAGGCAGCCACAACGGCCAGCGGTCGCGCTGGGCTGCGGCCATTTCGACAGATTTCCGGCGAAATGCGTCCCAAATCCGAGGCGGCTGTCCTTTGGCGGACGGCTTTGCTAAACGGGGGCCCGCAAATTCCACCCGCCCGCTCCCATCCCAAAGCCCATTTGTTGATCATGTCGGAAAATCCAAAGCCTGTCCTCCGTTTCGCGCCCTCGCCCACAGGCATGCTGCATATCGGCGGCGCGCGCACGGCGCTCTTCAACTGGCTCTATGCCCGCCATACGGGTGGCAAGTTCCTGCTGCGGATCGAGGATACCGACCGCGAACGCTCCACGCCCGAGGCGGTGGCCGCGATCCTGAACGGCATGCGCTGGCTGGGGCTGAACTGGGACGGCGACGAAATCTATCAGTTCGCCCGCGCGGCCCGTCACCGCCAGATCGCCGAAGAATTGCTGACCGAAGGCAAGGCCTATCGCTGCTATGCCACTGCCGAGGAGTTGGCACAGATGCGCGAGGAGCAGAAGGCTTCGGGCAAGCCGATGCGCTATGACGGGCGCTGGCGGGGGCGCGCCCCTGGCCCAGAGGAGGATGGCAAGCCCTTTGTCGTGCGTCTGAAGGCCCGCCAGGACGGCGAAACCATCGTCCATGACCGGGTGCTGGGCGATGTGCGCTTCGACAATCACCAGCTGGATGACATGGTGCTGCTGCGCTCCGACGGCACACCCACCTACATGCTGGCGGTGGTGGTGGACGATCACGACATGGGCGTGACCCATGTGATCCGCGGCGCCGACCACCTGAACAATACGGCCCGCCAGATGCAGATCCTGGAGCAAATGGGCTGGCCGGTGCCAATTTACGCCCACCTGCCCCTGATCAACGGGCCGGATGGCCAGAAACTGTCGAAGCGGCATGGCGCATTGGCGGTCGAAGCCTATCGCGACATGGGTTATCTGCCCGAGACCATGCGCAATTACCTTCTGCGCCTGGGCTGGAGCCATGGCGATGACGAGATCATCTCCACCAGGCAGGCCATCGAATGGTTCAACCTTGAATCCATCGGCAAGAGCCCGGCGCGGATGGATTACAAGAAGCTGGATAACCTGAACGGCCATTATATCCGCGAGACCCCGGATGCGGTGCTGGCCGCCGAACTGGTCAGCTTTGCCGAACGCCAGACCCCGCCGCTTGTGCTCGACGTGAAGGCCCGCGCCCGGCTTGAGGGGGCCATATCCGCGCTCAAGCAACGGGCCAAGACCCTGGTGGAGCTTCTTCAGGGGGCGGAGTTTCTGTTTACAGACGGTCCGCGCACGCTCGACGCTGCGGCCGAGAAATTGTTGACGGCAGAAGCGCGCCAGAGCCTGACCAGGATCCTGCCGGTCCTGGAGGCCACCGACTGGTCGGCCCCGGCCCTTGAAAAGGCGACCCGCGACTTTGCCGATACCGCCGGTCTCAAACTGGGCCAGGTTGCACAGCCCCTGCGTGCTGCACTGACGGGACGCACCAGCTCCCCGCCCCTGTTTGAGATGTTAGCGCTATTGGGGCGGCAGGAATCTCTTAATCGTTTAAAGGCTTATATTATTTGAAATATACCGCTTCCCCGACATCGGGCTAGTGACTGTATGCAGTTTCCACGCTTATATTGCTGCAGCGCAATAACAAGGAGGGTGTGCAATGCGAAAGAGTGAGATCAAGCCGGCGGGCAGCGCCACCCTCGAATACCAGGGCAAGCGTTATGAGCTGCCGGTCTGTGCGGGCACGCAAGGTCCCAACGCCATCGACATCCGCAAACTCTACAGTGAAGCGGACATCTTCACCTACGACCCTGGATTCACCTCAACCGCCTCGACCGAATCCAACATCACCTTCATCGACGGCGACAAAGGTGTGCTGCAATATCGCGGCTACTCCATCGCCGATCTGGCCCAGCATTCCAGCTTCCTGGAAACCTGCTACCTGCTGCTTTACGGCGAACTGCCCAACAAGAGCCAATACGAGAAATTCGACTATTCCATCACCCGCCACACGATGGTGCACGAACAGCTGGCCGCTTTCTTCCGTGGCTTCCGCCGGGACGCGCACCCCATGGCGATCCTGTGCGGCGTGGTGGGCGCGCTCAGCGCATTCTATCACGACAGCACCGACATCACCGATCCGGTGCAGCGGGAAATTGCCAGCCACCGGCTCATCGCCAAGCTGCCGACCATTGCCGCCATGGCCTACAAGTACCATGTCGGCCAGCCATTCGTGTATCCGCTGAACAGGCTTGGCTACACCGAGAATTTCCTGCGCATGTGTTTTTCGGTTCCGGCCGAGGAATACAAGGTCAATCCGGTTCTGGCCAAGGCCCTGGATACCATCTTCATTCTGCACGCCGATCATGAGCAGAACGCCTCGACTTCCACGGTGCGGCTGGCCGGCTCGTCGGGCGCCAACCCGTTCGCATGCATCGCCGCCGGCATCGCCTGCCTGTGGGGCCCGGCACATGGGGGCGCCAACGAAGCGGCGCTGAAGATGCTGACGGAGATCGGCACCGTCGACAAGGTTGCCGACTATGTGAAGAAGGTGAAGGACAAGTCAGAGGGCATCCGCCTGATGGGCTTTGGCCATCGGGTTTACAAGAATTACGATCCGCGCGCCAAGGCGATGCAGGTCCAGGCCCACGCCGTTCTGGATGAGCTGGGTTTGCACGACGATCCGTTGCTGAAGGTCGCCATGGAGCTGGAGCGCATCGCGTTGCAGGACGAGTATTTCATCGAGAAGAAGCTATACCCGAACATCGATTTCTATTCGGGCATCACCCTGAAGGCGCTGGGCTTCCCGACTTCGATGTTCACAGCCCTCTTCGCCCTGGCCCGCACGGTGGGCTGGATCGCCCAGTGGAAGGAAATGCTGGAGGATCCGCACCAGAAAATCGGTCGTCCCCGCCAGATCTATACCGGGCCGACCGAACGCGCCTATGTTCCCATCGACCGGCGCAAATAGACCGGGTCGCTTGCGTCCCCATTAGCGGCTGAATTGCGCTTCAGCTTGGGCCAGGTGGACAGGCGTTTCATGCCCACTGTTTTGATGGCGCGGTCTTATTGGCGTATTTGTTACCGTCGAGTAATTTGGGATGCAACCATGGGCGGCATAAGTGCTGGTGACGCGGCACGTTAAGTAAGCGTCCCATTTTAACAGACGAGACGGCCGTTTGTGGCAATAATGCCTGCTTGGGTGGTGGCCTTCAGGGCGAACAGTCCTGGGCAAACAACAGTGATGTCGAAAATGGCTCGAAAGAACATCAAGCCTGTCCGCACGGGCAAACAGGCTATCCGCGCACATGCAACCTGGGGACACGCGGAGGTTGCTGCCGCGCTGGGGTCGGAAATCCTGTCCGGCGCGCGGCCACCGGGAAGCCGCTTGCCTTCGGTCGACGAAATGTACGAAACCTTCGGCGTATCCCGCGTGGTGCTGCGCGAAGTCTCCCGCACCCTTGCCGCCAAGGGCATGGTCAACTCCAAGACCCGCGTGGGCACCCTGGTGCAGGACCCAGCTTATTGGAACTGGCTGGACGGTGACGTACTGGCCTGGCGCGTGCAACTGGGCCTGGACTACGATTTCCTGAACCATCTCACCGAACTCCGCCGGGCAGTGGAGCCGGTGGCAGCCGGACTGGCCGCGCGCAACCGCACCAAGAAGGATATGGCACGCATCAATGCCGCGCTGAAGGATATGGAGTCTTCCGAGGGCAATCAGAGCAGCTTTGCCGAAGCCGATCTCAACTTCCATGTCGCGGTCAGTGTGGCTTCCCACAATCCCCTCTTCCGGTCTTTCACCGCGGTCGTGGATCACGCTCTGTCGGGCTACCTGGCCCTTGTTTCTGCCGCGGCCATATCCGACAGGAAGAACTTCACGCGCTCCACCGCGCACCACGCGAAAATCGCCAACTCAATCCAGGCACGGGATGAAGCGGCGGCAACCCGAGCGATGATGCAGGCGATCGACGCCGGCATGCGCAATGCCCGCATGGAACGTCGCGCCAGGGGCTGATCAGGCCGGCCCTTGCTCCCCATCGGCGCCGGCCGGCTTCCCGCCACGCGCAAATTCAAGCAGCTCCCGCGCTGCGCGCAGCGATGGTGATTCATCGTCCTTGCCCAGAAGGTGCGTGGCCTCGTCCAGCTCCGCGATCTGGGCGGCGCGCGCCTTCGCATCGGTCAGCAACGGCATGAGCGCATCGGCCATTGCTTCAGGGCGTACACCGGCCTGATAAAACTCGGGCACGGCTTTGCGATCCAGCAATATGTCCACCAGCGTCATGTGCTTGACAGTGATCAGCGGATTCATCAGCCGATAGGTCAGCCAGCCCATGCGATACGCCGCCACCAGCGGCGTCCTGGCCAGCGCCAACTCTGTGGTAACAGTGCCGGACGCCGCCAGCGCCGCAGTGGCGGCATTGAAGGCGCGATACTTGTCGGCCTCGCCCTCGATGATGTGCAGCGGCGTCGGCCAGTCCTGCGTGCCGGCGCGTACCTTGGCCGCGACATGGGGTACCGTCGGCAGCAGCGTCACCAGGCCCGGCACGCGCCGTGCCAGAATTTCCACCGTCTCGCGGAAGGGCGGCAGCAGGAACCGGATCTCGTTCGACCGGCTGCCAGGCAGAAGCGCCAACACGGGCGCCTGCGCGCCGATGCCCAGTTCTGTCCGCAGGGAATCGCCACCGGTCATCGAGGTCCGCCGCTCCACCGCGGGGTGACCCACGAACACGGTCTTCAGGCCATATTTCTCGAAAAAAGCGGGCTCGAACGGCAGCAGCGCCAATACCAGATCGAAATAGCGCGCCATCGCCCTGGCGCGATAAGGCCGCGACGCCCAGACCTGCGGCGCCACATAATCCACGGTCCGAATCGACGGATCGCGTTTCTTTACGCCGCGCGCCACGCGATGCGTGAAGTCGGGGCTGTCGATCACCACCACCACGTCGGGGCGCGTCTGAAGCGCAAATTCCACCGCCATGCGCACATGCTTCAGGATGCGGGGAACGGCTGGCACCACTTCCCGCAGTCCCATCACCGCCGTGGCATCCAGTGGATAAAGACTCTCCAGCCCCTGGCGCGCCATTGCCGCGCCGCCAACGCCGCAAAAGCGCACGCCATCACCCGCCAGCGTCTTCAGCCCCACCATCAACTGTGCGCCCAGAAGGTCGCCGGAAGGTTCACCGCAGACGAGCATCAGGGTTATCTGCCTGGATTGTGCGTCCGCAGGCGCGTCGGGCCTCAAGGCTTCACACCGACGACGAACAGGCCAAGCTTGTCGGCCTCGGCCGCCACCGCCGCCTTGTCCACGATCAGGGACACACCCGCTTCCAGTGCGATACCCGCCAGGTGCACGGCATGGGCGTTTCGCACCGTCTGCACGCCAACCACCGGCATGTCGGTCTTGGCGTCCTGCGTGGGCTTGAGCGCCTTCACCAGCACGCCGCGGCGGTTCGCTGCCGTGCCACGCAGGCTTTCGCGCAGGGTACCCACCCGCGCAATCATGGCGTCGGTGCCCTCGGCCGCTTCCACGGCCAGCGGCAGGCCATCGCACACCACCGCAGCCTGGCCAACATCCAGCGCCCCCAACGCATGCACAATGCGCAGCGCGGCTTCGATATCGGCGCGCGATGTTTCATTCGGTGCCACCCTGCCCAGCGCACCTTCCCCGGTGACCAGATCGGGGGCAGCTTGCGCGACACTGACGGCCTTGAAACCTGCGTCCTCGCAAATGCCCACGATAAACCGCAGCAGGGCATCGTCACCCTTCTTCGCCGCCGCGATCGCCTTGGGCAACAGCAACATGCCCTTGGCGTCCAGCTTCAGCTCGGAGAATTTCGGCCGGTCCACCCGGCCCACCAGCAGCACCTCGCGCACGCCGGCCTGTTCGAACGCCTTGATGGTTCGCCCCGGCTCTCCGGGCGAGATGAAGGCATGGGGAAATTCCTTGACCCAAGGATCGGTGACGCTTCCCGACATCGCCACAACGAATACATCGCGCCCGGCCGCGCGCACGCTCTGCGCGACGGCGGGCGGCAGGTCACCCCCGCCGGCAATCAGGCCCAGCGTACCATCAGGGGAAGAAGGGTCAGCCATCAACCCGCCTCACCCCGCCGCCGCGCGAGACACAGTTCCTGTTTGGAGGGGGCCAGGATGAAATCGGCAATCTCACCGACTTCCTTCACCTCGGGCCAGCGTTCGCGCGCCACGCGGGCACGGGTCTGCAGTGGGCCTTCCTGTCCATAAAACACAAAACGAAAGGTTGCGCGCATGGCGTTGATGGTCTGGCGTGGCAGGCCGCGCCGCTTCAGCCCGATCAGGTTCAGGCCCGCAAGCTCGGCATGGTCGCCGAACGCCATGGCATAGGGGATCACATCGCGATTGACGCCGGTCAGCCCGCCCACCATCGCCCCCTTCCCCACGCGGCAGAATTGCTGCACCGCTGCCAGGCCGCCGAAGATCACGCCGTCGCCGATGGTGACATGGCCGCCCAGCGCCACCGAATTGGCGAAGGTGACGTCATCGCCGACATGACAGTCATGGCCGACATGGGAATTGGCCATGAAATAGCCGCGCGCACCCACGCGGGTGATGCCGCCGCCCTTGCGGCTGCCAACATTCATCGACACCATTTCGCGCAGCACGCAATCGGCGCCAATCTCCAGCCGGCCCTCGGCGAAATCGTTGCCGCGGATCTGTCCCTCGCCACCCAGACAGGCCTGGGGATAGACGACGGTACGCGCGCCGATGGTGGTGACGCCGGTGACGGTGACATGCGACAGCAGCCTGGCGCCATCTCCAAGTGTCACACCTGGACCAACAATACAGAAGGGTCCGATCTCGACGTCCGCGCCCAG
>JBEHXB010000049.1:0-11025 GCA_048498895.1 Pseudomonadota bacterium | reverse complement strand
CTGGCTGCGCAAGAAGGGCATCTCCAAGGCCGCCAAGAAGGCCGGCCGCGCCGCCGCGGAAGGCCTGGTGGGCGTGGCGATCGATGACGGCGCCGGCGTGCTGCTGGAAGTCAACGCCGAGACCGACTTCGTCGCCCGCAACGAGGAATTCAAGGAGTTTGTGAAGAACGCCACCGCGCTGGCGCTGCAGGAAGGCGGCGACCTGGAGAAGCTCCTGGGCCATCCGATGGGCGGCTCGACCGTGCAGCAGACGCTGACGGAGCTGGTTGCCAAGATCGGCGAGAACATGTCGATCCGCCGCGCCGCCGCGATTTCGGTAAATCCGGGCGTGGTGTCCGCTTATGTCCACAATGCCGCTGCGCCCGAACTGGGCAAGATTGGCGTGCTGGTGGCACTGAAGTCGGAAGGCAACAGGGAAAAGCTGGCCGCCCTGGCCAAGCAGATCGCCATGCATGTGGCCGCTGCCAGCCCACTGGCCATCAGCCCGGAGCATCTGGCTCCGGAAGTGGTCGAGCGCGAGCGCAATGTCCAGGCCGAGATTGCCCGCCAGTCCGGCCGTCCCGAAAACGTCATCGAGAAGATGATGGAAGGGCGCATGCGCAAATTCTACGAGGAGACGGTCCTGCTGCAGCAGACCTTTGTGATCGACGGGGAGACCCCGATCGCCAAGGTGCTGGAAAAGGCATCCAAGGACCTGGGCGCCCCGGTTGCGATCGAAGCCTTTGTCCGCTTCCAGGTGGGCGAGGGCATCGAGAAGGCGGAAAGCGACTTCGCCGACGAGGTGAAGCAGATGGCCGGGAGCGCCTGACACACCCTTCGACAAGCCGAGGGTGAGGATGTATTCACGGTCCTCACGGTGAGCCTGAGGAGTGCGTATGTCTGCCACGCCGAAATACAAAAGGGTGCTGCTGAAGATTTCCGGCGAGGCCTTGATGGGTTCCGGCCAATACGGCATCGACACCAGCACGGTGGACCGCATCGCCGCGGACGTGAAGGAAGCCGCCGACGCGGGAACCCAGATCTGCATGGTCGTTGGGGGTGGCAACATATTCCGCGGCCTGGCGGGGGCGGCCCAGGGCATCGAACGGGCGACCGCCGACTATATGGGCATGCTGGCCACGGTGATGAACGCGCTGGCCCTCCAGGCCGCGCTGGAGCGGACGGGGCTGCCCTGTCGGGTTCAATCCGCCATCGCCATGAACAATGTCTGCGAGCCCTATATCCGCCGCCGGGCCATCCGCCACATGGAGAAGGGGCGGGTGGTGATTTTCGGCGCCGGCACGGGAAACCCCTTTTTCACGACGGACACCGCCGCCGCGCTTCGGGCGGCGGAAATGGGCGTCGAGGCCATGCTCAAGGCGACCCAGGTGGACGGTGTTTACAGTGCTGACCCGAAAAAGTTCGTTAATGCCATCAGATACGATTCTCTTAGCTATCTCGAGGTCTTATCTAAAGATCTTCAAGTAATGGATGCATCCGCCATCTCGGTTTCGCGAGAAAACCGGATTCCGGTCCTGGTATTTTCCCTGGCGGAGCCGGGCGGACTCGCCAAGGTGCTGTCGGGTCGGGGCCGGGCAACCATAATAGAGGAAAAGTAGGCCGCTTGACGGCCCGCTTTGGGCTAGTCTCGCTGGCGGGAAATGGGTGGAAGGATCATGACCGAGAGCTACAACAAGGACGAACTCAACCGCCGGATGAACGGCGCGGTAGCTACGCTGAAAAGCGAGCTGGCGGGCCTGCGCACCGGCCGGGCGAGCGCGGCTCTTCTGGATCCCGTCAAGGTCGAAGCCTATGGCAACATGGTACCGGTCAACCAGGTTGGCTCCATCGCCACGCCCGAGCCGCGCATGATCACGGTGCAGGTCTGGGACAAGGGCCTGGCAAAGGCGGTGGACAAGGCCATCCGTGACGCCGGCCTGGGCCTGAATCCCCAGATGGACGGACAATTGTTGCGCATCCCGCTGCCGGAACTCAACGAGGAACGGCGCAAGGAACTCTCCAAGCTGGCCGCCAAATATGCCGAAGCCGCGCGGGTCGCCGTGCGCAATGTGCGCCGCGACGGAATGGAAATCCTCAAGAAGCTGGAAAAGGACCACAAGATCGGCCAGGACGAGCAGCACACCAAGGGCGACGAGCTGCAGAAACTGACCGACAGTCACATTAAAGACATTGACGCCGCGCTCCATTCCAAGGAGCAGGAAATCATGCAGGTCTAAGCGATTGGCAGATACGGTCCCCAGCCCTCTTCCAAAGCATGTCGCCATCGTCATGGACGGCAATGGCCGTTGGGCGCGCAAGCGGATGCTGCCGCGCGAGGCCGGCCACTATGCCGGCATGAAGGCGGTGCGCGAGACTGTGCGCGCGGCCTGTGACATCGGTCTTCAGAACCTGACCCTGTTCGCCTTTTCGTCAGAGAACTGGAAGCGGCCCAAGACCGAGGTGGGCGCGCTGATGGGCCTGTTCCGTGCCTATTTCCGCAGCGACATGGATGAACTGGTCGAGCGCAACTGCCGCATGCGCATCATCGGCCACAGAGATCGCGTGGCCCCCGATATCCAGCAGATGATCCAGGATTCGGAAAGCCGGACCGCCAAGAATACCGGCATGAACCTGACCTTCGCCTTCGACTATGGCGGGCAGGAAGAGATTGCCGCCGCGGCCCGCGAGCTGGCCCGCGCCGCCGCCGACGGCCGTCTGGATCCTGAAACCATCACCCCGAAGCTTTTCGCCACGCGCCTGTTCACCAGCGCGCTGCCCGAGCCCGACCTGGTGATCCGCACCAGTGGAGAGCACCGGCTGTCCAATTTTCTGTTGTGGCAGTCGGCTTATGCCGAATTGCTGTTTCTCGACACGCTGTGGCCGGATTTTGACCGCGATGCGCTCATGGCGGCGTTACGCCAGTTCGCGGTGCGCGACCGGCGCTTTGGCGCGGTGGACTCGGAAAGCGCCGCGTGACCATGGAGACGCAGCCAGCCGCATCCGCCCGCCGCTCCGGCCTGGAGTGGTTCAGACGGTCCCTGTTCGGCGTGCTTCTGATCGGCATCGCCGTCGCGGTGCTGGTCAATCCGCTCTGGTTCGCCACTGCCACTGTGCTGGTGAGCCTTTTCGCGGCGCATGAATGGCACCGGCTGGTGCGTACGCCCGCGGCTGGCGCCGCCGCCACCCACAAGCCCCTGCATGCGCAGACGGCGATCACGGCTTTGGCGGTCGCGCTCGCGATCGGGACACGGCTTGCCGGTTTCGGCTGGTCAGGGATCGCGGTCCTGGCGTTGGGCGCCGCGGCCAGCTTCGTGCTGGCGTCCAGGCTGGGGGACAATCCGTTCTGGCATGCAGCCGGGCCGTTCTATATAGGCCTTCCGGCGCTGGCGATCGTGGCGCTGCGGTCCCAGCCGGCGCTAGGTCTGCAGACGGTCCTGGGGGTATTCCTGATCGTCTGGGCCACCGACACCGGAGCCTTCTTCTTCGGCAAGCTGATCGGCGGCCCCAAAATGGTTCCCCACCTGTCACCCGGCAAGACCTGGGCGGGAACTATTGGCGGCAGCGTCACCGCCGCCATCGTCTATGGCCTGTATATCGGCATCCTGGGCTTCAACATGCTGGAAGCCATGGGTTTTGCCCTGCTGTTCTCGGTCGCCGCCCATGCCGGGGATTTGCTGGAATCTGCCGTCAAACGTCATTTTGGGAAAAAGGATTCCGGCGCCATGATCCCGGGTCATGGCGGGGTTTTGGACCGCATGGATTCCACCATCCTGGCCAGTGTGGTGATGGCACTTCTGGTGTTCGGATTTCATCTCAACCCCCTGTTCGGAGGCCAGTCTTGAAGGCGATCGCCGCTACCCGGATTTTCGACGAACTGCCCCCGATGGACGAGGTGCTGGGGCGGCGGGTAAGCGTCCTGGGCTCGACCGGCTCCATTGGTGTCAACACGCTGGACGTGATCGGCCATGTGCGAAAGGTCCATGGCGAGGGCGCAATGCCCATCGAGGCGCTGACCGCGGGCAGCAATGTCAAGCTGTTGATCGAGCAGGCGCGGGCGATGAAACCCAGGCTGGCCGTGATCGGCGATGAAGCGCTTCTGGGCGAGCTCAGGGCTGGGCTTTCGGGCACCGGCATCGAAGCATCCGCCGGGCGCCGGGCCGTGATCGACGCGGCGGCGCGCCCTTCGGATTTCGTGATGGTGGCTATCATGGGTGCGGCCGCAATCGAACCGGCGCTTCAGGCTATCCGTCGCGGCGTGATCGTCGCGCTGGCCAACAAGGAATGTGTGGTCGCGGCCGGCGCGGTGTTCCGCGACGCAATGGAAAAGTCCGGCGCCCAGGTCCTGCCGGTCGACAGTGAGCACAATGCGATCTTCCAGGTGCTGGGCTCGGGCGACGCGGGCGAGGCCGACCTGGTCACGATCACCGCTTCGGGCGGACCGTTCCGCGAATGGACGCTGGAACGCATGGGCGCGGCGACGGTGGAAGAGGCTGTTGCCCATCCCAACTGGGCGATGGGGCGCAAGATCAGCCTGGACAGCGCTACGCTGATGAACAAGGGGCTGGAACTGATCGAGGCGCATTTCCTGTTTGCCCTGCCGCCCGAAAAGCTGGGTGTGGTGGTCCATCCCCAATCCATCGTGCATTGCCTGGTCTCCTACGAGGACGGCACCACCATGGCGCACCTTTCGGCGCCCGACATGCGCACGCCCATCGCCCATGCGCTGGGCTGGCCGCGCCGCATTCCCTCGCCCTCGCGCCGCCTGGACCTCGCCAGGCTGGGCAGCCTGGTGTTTCAGGCGCCGGCCCACGACCGGTTTCCCGCACTGAACCTTGCTACCAGCGCGATGCGGGCGGGCGGGCTGGCCTGCACCGTGCTCAACGCGGCCAATGAAATTGCCGTCCAGGCCTTTCTGGACCGGCGCATCGGCTTTCTCGACATCTGTCGGGTGGTGGAGACGACACTGGACATGGGGCTGGACAGCAACGGCGTGGCCGGGGACCTGGATACGGTGCTGGGCACCGATGCCCGCGCGCGCGCCATGGCGGCCGAGCATTGCGAGAATGTTGTCGCCTATCGCAAGGTTGGGACATAGCCGATGCATCTGATTGACGCCATTCGCGGCCTGATCGCCTGGACGCCGCTGGGCCTTCCCGCCTTCCTGTTCGTAATCACCGTGGTGGTGTTTTTCCACGAGCTGGGTCACTTCCTGGCCGGACGCTACTTCGGCGTGAAGGTGGATGTGTTCTCCGTCGGCTTCGGCCGGGAGATTTTCGGTTTCACCGACAAGCGCGGGACGCGCTGGAAGGTCTGCTGGATCCCGGTTGGCGGCTACGTGAAGTTCGCCGGCGACGCCGATGCCGCGTCCACACCCGACCGCGAGGCGGCTGCGAACATGACGGCAGAAGAGCGGGCCCAGTCGCTGCTCTTCAAGCCGGTGGGCCAGCGTGCTGCGGTGGCGGCAGCCGGACCTGTCGCCAATTTTATTCTGGCCATCCTGTTGCTGACCGGGATTCTGCTGTTCAGCGGGCACACAGTGATCGAGCCCCTGATCGGCCGGGTGGCCAAGGACAGCCCGGCTGCGGCGGCGGGGCTGAAAACGGGCGACCTGGTCACCAGCATCGACGGGTCCAGGATAACGGATTTCCAGCAGCTGCCACAGATCATCTCGGTCCGTGGCGGCCAGACCATGGCTTTCGGCATTCGCCGCGATGGCCATGACATGACTGTCTGGGTGACGCCTAGGCTGATGAAAAGCCGCGACTTCCTTGGCAATGAGGGCGAACAGGTGATGATCGGGGTTGGACCCGATCCCAGGGCTACCGTCTCCACCGAGCGCTATGGGCCGGTGGGCGCCTTTGCCGCAGCCTGCCAGGAGACCTGGACCATCACCAGCACGACGATCCTGGGCGTGGCCCAGATCATCGGCGGGCACGGCAGTGCCGATCAGCTGCGTGGTCCCGCCGGCATTGCCCAGATGACCGGCCAGGTGGCCGCTTTCGGCTTCCTGGCCCTGCTCAACCTGGTCGCTGTACTTTCTGTAAGCATCGGCTTGGCAAACCTTTTCCCAATTCCGCTGCTCGACGGGGGCCATCTTCTGTACTATGCATGCGAAGCTGTCTTGGGGCGACCGCTCGGTGCGCGAGCCCAGGATGTCGGATTCCGGCTTGGGCTGGTTTTGGTCCTGGGGCTGATGCTCCTGTCGACCTGGAACGACCTGGTCCGCCTGAATCTTTTCTGAAAACTGGGCGCGCGCGCCCCCGGAATGAGTTGGCGAAAGACCCGGAATGCCGACATTGCGCCTTAGAAGCAGGTTGTTGCGCGCGACCTCGGCAGGCTTTTGCCTGGCGATGGCCGCCGTGCCGGGCGCGGCACAGGTTCGTCCTGGCGCAGCCGAACGCGCCCGCGAGTTGAACGCCCAGCAACAGCAACAACAAAATCAGGCGGTGCCGGACAGCGCGGCCCAATCCGCCGCCGATCAGGCGGCCGCCGCCAATCCCGCCGCCACCCCCAAGGCTGCTCCCGAGGCCAGCCACGTCATCCGCCATGTCGTGGTCACCGGTACCCAACGCGTGGAGCCGGGCACGGTGTTGACCTATGTGAACATCCGCGAGGGCGACACATATACCCCCGCCGATATCGATCAGGCGCTGAAGACGCTGTCGGCCACCGGCCTGTTCGCGGACATCCGGACCAGCTTCAGTCCCGACACCGGCACGCTGACCATCCGTGTCACCGAGAATCCCATCGTCAACCAGGTTGTGTTCGAGGGAAATTCCAAGGTCAGCGACAAGGACCTGACCAAGGAAGTGCAGATCAAGCCGCGCTCGGTCTTCACCCGCGCCAAGGTCCAGGCCGATGTGCAGCGCATCGTCGAGGTCTACCGCCGCAACGGCAAGTTCGCCGCCCGCGTCGATCCCCAGATCATCCAGCGGCCGCAAAATCGCGTGGACCTGATCTTCTCCATCAACGAGGGACCCACCACCGGGGTCAGCCGGATCAACTTCACCGGCAATCACGTCTTCGACGACGATACGCTTAAGGGGCAGATCGCCACCGAGGAAAGCGCCTGGTACAAGTTCCTCGCCACCAACGACAATTACGATCCGGACCGGCTGGCCTTCGACCGCGAGCAGTTGAGGCGTTACTACCTCAATCACGGCTATGCCGACTTCAAGGTGGTGAGCGCGGTTGCCCAGCTTACGCCCGACCGCAAGGACTTCTACATCAACTTCACGCTGGACGAGGGACCGCTCTATCACTTCGGGAAGATCAGCATCGATTCCAAGATCAAGGAATTGTCCGAGGCCCAGCTTCGTCCGCTGATCAAGGCGAGAGAGGGAGACCTTTTCTCGCAGGACGCGATCCAGAAGGCGATCGAAGCGCTGACCAACGCGGCAGGCACCCGCGGTTATGCCTTCGCCGAAGTCCATCCCCGTTTCACGCGCGATCGCGTGCGCCACACCATCAACCTGGGCTTCGAGATCGTCCAGGGACCGCGCGTCTATATCGAGAAGATCGACATCACCGGCAACACCCGCACGCTGGACAAGGTGATCCGGCGCGAATTCCGGCTGCAGGAAGGCGACGCCTTCAATCGCGTCCTGATCGACCGGTCACGGACCCGCATTCGCGCGCTGGGTTTCTTCAAGGATGTCGAGGTCAAGAATGTGCCGGGCAGCCAGCCTGACCGTACGGACCTGACCGTCAACGTTACCGAACAGTCGACCGGCGCGCTGTCGCTGGGCCTGGGCTATTCCTCGCTGACCAGCCTTCTGGGCGAGTTTGCCTATACCGACACCAACTGGTTCGGCCGCGGCCAGAATTTGCGCCTGTCGCTGGAAGCCTCGCAGATCACGCGCCAGATCCAGTTCAGCTTTACCGAGCCCTACTTCCTGGACCGGCCGCTGTCGGCGGGCTTCGACCTGTTCAAGGTGTCGACCGATTTCGAGCAGGCCAACTATCGCAGCGACGTCACCGCCGGCGTGGTGCGCCTGGGCTTTCCGATTTCCGAATACAGCATCGTTTCGCTTTCGGCGATGTACAAGGTGGAAAAGGTTCGCTTTTTCAACATCACGTCCGCCATCGCATCGCAGTCCGGTTCCTATGACGGCACCATCTTCAGCTTCAACTATTCCTACAGTGACCTGGATGATGTGCGAAAGCCCACCACCGGCACGACCTTCACCATCTCCCAGTCCTTCGCCGGCTTTACCGGAAACATGAAGTATCTGGACAGCGGCGTAGCCTTCAACACCTACGCGCCGTTCTTCAACGGGTCCGTCATCGGAAGTTTCGGCGCCCGTGCGGGCTATATTACCGGCTACAACGGCAGCAGCGTGCCGTTCGAGGACCGCAAGTTCATCGGCGGCGATACCTTCCGCGGCTTCGCCCTGGCGGGCGTGGGGCCGCGCGACATCAATGCGCCCCAGAACACCGGTGCCCTGGGCGGCACGGTCTTTGCCGTCGGTACCATCGAGGCGCGGCTGCCCTCGCTCTTGCCGGAAAGCTATGGCGTCAATGCCGGTCTTTTCACCGATTTCGGCACCCTGGGCCGGCTCGACGTGAAACCCCCCAATACCGGCCCCTGTATCCTGCATTCGCAGATCGGTTCCTGCATCCGGGACAATATGGCGTTCCGCGCCTCGGCCGGCATCAGTATCGGCTGGAAATCGCCTTTTGGCCCGGTTCAGATCGATTTGGGCCTGCCTTTCATAAAAACCAAGTATGATCGCGCCCAGCTCATTCATTTCTCCAGTGCCACGGGACTCTAGGACCATGAAGAAGACACTCGCCCTTGCATTCGTTCTTGTGCCGACGCTGGCGCTTGCCGCCTCGGCTCCGCCCCAGCCGCGAATCGTGGTGATCGACCGCGCCGCGATCCTGCAATTTTCCAAGGTGGGCCAGGACATTGCCCGCCAGGTGCAGGCCTATGCCAACCAGGCCAAGAAGGACCTGTCCGCCCAGGGTGCCGCCCTGCAGAAGGAAGGCCAGGAGCTGCAGCAGCAGGTCGCGATTCTCGCGCCCGACCTGAAGCAGAAAAAGATCGCTGCCTTCGAGGCGCGTCAGGCCTCGCTGCAGAACGCCGCCCAAAAGAAGGACGAGCAGATCCGCGGCGGCTTCATTGCCGCGCGCGGTGCGATCGAGAAAGTGCTGGGCCCGGTCCTGCAGGACATTGTGAAAGAACGCGGCGCCAACATGGTGCTGGACAAGCAGGCAGTGGTCTATGCCAACAATCCGGCCTTCGACATCACCGGCGAGGCGATTCAGAAGCTGAACGAGAAAATGCCTTCCTATCACGTCACCCTGCAGGCGTCGCCGGCGCCGTCCTCGGCGGTGGCCCAGAAATAGCGGAGCCGGGGGGCATGGCCGATCCGCGATTTTTCACCAATCACGGGCCATTCACGTTGGCGCGAATATGCGAAGCGGCATGTCTTGCGCTGCCCGCCGGCGCCGAGGGCACGCTGGAAATTTTCGACCTGGCGGATCTGGCTGGCGCTGACCGGGGACACCTGACTTTCTTCTCGGGGGCACTGCCGTTGCGTGAGGCTTTCGCCGCCTCCAGGGCCGGTGTCTGCCTGGCTCCCGCGCACAGGATGACGGATCCGAGAATGCCTGGGCCGCCGCCCGGCATGGTGGTGCTCGCCGCTCCGTCGGTGCCCCATGCGTTTGCCGCCATTGCGGAGCTTTTCTATCCCGACAGCTCCCAACCCACCTGGCCGGAGGCACCGGCCGTTTCGCCCCGCGCAAAACTGGGGCCGGGCGTGCGGCTTGGTCCGTGCGTGACCATCGGCGACAATGCCGAGATTGGCGAGGGAACGCGGCTTGGTCCCAATAGCGTGATCGGGCCGGGCGTTGCCATCGGCAAGGGTTGCGAGATCGGCAGTCACGTCACCATCACTCATGCCTATGTCGGCGACCGGGTGACCATCCTGCCGGGTGCCCATGTCGGCCAGCCGGGCTTCGGCTTTGCCTCGTCAGCCGCGGGCCACCTCAAGATTCCGCAACTGGGCCGCGTCATCATCCAGGACGGGGTTGAAGTCGGTTCGTGCACCACAATCGACCGCGGCTCACTGGGGGATACGGTGATTGGCGAAGGCACCAAGCTCGATAACCTGATCATGGTAGGCCACAATGTGCAGATCGGACGCCACTGCGTGATTGCCGGGCAGTGCGGCATCGCCGGAAGCTGCGTGATCGAGGATTTCGTGGTCGTGGGCGGCCAGGTCGGGTTTGGCGACCATACCCATATCGGCGCCGGCGCCCGCTTCGCCGCCCGCTCGGGAACCGGGTCCGCGGTGATGCTGGAGGGCGGGCGCGATTATGGCGGGGCCCCGGCGAAACCGGTAAGAGAATGGGCCCGGGAAATTCACGCAGTGACCAACCTGGCGAAGCGCCGCAAGCAGGACGACACTTGAGCATGACAGACGCGCCCGAATCCTCGCCCCAACCCCCGGGCGGGCTGGATGTGGAACAGATCAAGGAACTGCTGCCGCACCGCGCGCCATTCCTGTTCGTGGAACGGCTGGCCGATATTGTGCCGTTTGAAAGCGCCACCGGCTACAAGGCGGTGAGCATCAACGAGCCGCATTTCATGGGGCATTTTCCCGAATTCGCCGTGATGCCCGGCGTGCTGATAATCGAAGCCCTGGCCCAGACCGCGGGCGCGCTGGTGATGCACAGCACCGGCGGGCAGCGGCCGGGCCGCGCGGTCTATTTCATGACGATCGACAAGGCGCGATTCCGCAAGCCGGTACGGCCCGGCAGCATGCTGCGTATGCCTGTCCGCGCCGTGCGCTCGCGCGGGCCGGTATTCAAGTTCGAGGGCAAGGCCTATGTCGATGAGGTACTCTGCGCCGAGGCGGAATTCAGCGCCATGATCGGCGAGCCGTCAGGAACAGCTGAATGAGGATCCACCCCACCGCTCTGGTGGAGGACGGCGCTGTGCTGGGCGCGGACGTCGAGATCGGACCCTTCTGTATTGTTGGTCCAGGTGTGACACTTGGAGATGGCGCCAGGCTGCTGTCGCATGTCACCGTCACCGGC
>JBEHXB010000048.1:0-11214 GCA_048498895.1 Pseudomonadota bacterium | reverse complement strand
CTAACACATAAACCGACCCTCTATCGGTTGAAGAAGCCCGACACCGCGAGGTGTCGGGTTTTTTCTTGACGTTGCCTCGCGGGGGGAAACTCCGCCGCGAAGGGGCCTAATTCAGGACCTCGATCTGCGCCGGGTTCGACAATGCGATTTCAGGACGGCCCCGATAGTCCTGCACGATCCCGCGCACGCGCACGCGATGGGCGACAAGATGGTTCAGGTCGAAGCCGCGAAAACGCCTGCGGTCTGCCGGCGCGACGGTGGCGGAAAAGCCCTGCGGCCAGTCATCGCCGAAATCGATGAAGGCGCGCCCGCTGCTCGCCCGGCCCACATTGGCCACCCGGCCTTCGACCACCTGGAAAGTGCCGGCAGTGCCGCGCAGCTGCCGAGGCTCGCGAACACCGTAGGGGCTGGCCGGACCGCCTGCCCAGATGCCCGCCTTGCCGCCCCGGCCGCGCGCCTCGGCGGCCAGCAGCGCGGTGGCGCATTCACTGCGGTCCGGCGAAATGGCCACACGTGCCAACCCGCGCTCCAGCAGCACCGCCTGCAGCCAGACATCGCCCACGAACGCCTGCACGCGCAGGCGGCCGTACCGGTCCTCCTTGGGCGGCACAGCAGTGAAGGTAACCGTCCGTTCCACCGTCAGGTCGTGCAGGGCCGACAGAACCTCGGCGGCCTCCCTGTCTCCTGACTGGCCCGGCTGGGACAACGGCATGCGGATGCCTTCCAGGACCACCACGCGGCCATTCGCCAGCGCCAGCATCCCGTTTTGTTCCACCCGCACCACCCGGGCGCCCGCGATCGCGACAGGCCCGGCACAGGCCGGGCGTGGCCCGGCCCATGCCGGTTCGGGCAACGCTGCCGGACACACAAGGGCCAAAATCAGCAGGAAGAAAGCCGGAAAGCGCCACATTGCGCCATTGGCCGCAAAAGCCTAATTCCGGTCAAGTTCACCGCCGTTCTGCTACGTCCTATAGTATTCGCAGGGTTAAGAGCATGCCCGATCCGATTGTAGTTCCCGCCGCCCTTGCGGATGCTGCCACCGTGCCGTCCGCGATCAAGGCGGCGCTCCCTGCCCTGACCGTCATGCTGATCAACGGGGCGATCAACATCCTGCTGGCGGTGCTGATCCTTATCGTCGGCTGGACGGTGGCCGGCTGGCTGTCGGGCTGGCTGCGCCGGATACTGGCGCGCAGTCGGCAAATCGACAACACCGTCAAGCCGCTGCTGGTCAAGTCGGTACGCTATGTGATTGTTGCCGTCACCCTGGTGGCGGTGCTGAGCCAGTTCGGCGTGCAGACCACCAGCGTCATCGCGCTTCTGGGCGCGGCGGGCCTGGCCATCGGCCTGGCGCTGCAGGGCACGCTGTCCAATGTCGCCTCGGGCGTCATGCTGCTAATTCTGCGTCCTTTCCACGTGGGGGATGCGGTCGACGTTTCCGGCGCCAGCGGCACGGTGCGCGAGGTCAGCCTGTTCAACACCGTGCTGATCACCGCCGACAAGATCTATGTCACCGTGCCCAACTCCCAGATCTTCGGCGCGGCGATCACCAACTATACCCGCGAAGACACCCGCCGCATCAACATCATCGTCGGCATCGACTATGATGACGATATCGACAAGGCACAGAATATACTCATGCAAATCATGACCGGGGACGAGCGTGTGCTGAAGAATCCCCCGCCGATCGCGCCGGTCAATGAGCTGGCGGCAAGCTCGGTCAACCTGATCGCGCGCTGCTTCGTGCCCAACAAGCTCTATTGGGACGTCTATTTCGACATGCAGAAGGCCATCAAGCTGCGGTTCGACGAAGCGGGCATCACCATCCCCTTCCCGCAGCAGACCGCCTCGCAGCGGGCGGTGAAGCCGCCCGCTCCCAAGGCTTCGGCCTAGTTCTTCGACTTGTGATACCGTGGACGCTAAGGTTCTGTCCGTGACCATTCCTGTTTCCAGCATCACGTCCGCCTCCGACGCCAGCGCGATCGCGCATGCGGCCGCCCTGCTTCGCGCCGGCCGGCTTGTCGCCTTCCCGACCGAAACCGTCTATGGCCTGGGCGCTGACGCCACCAATGGCGAGGCGGTCGCGGCGATCTTTGCCGCCAAGGGCCGCCCCAGTTTCAACCCCCTCATTGTGCATGTCGCCAGTCTGGAAGAGGCCGAGCGTCACGTCATCCTGGCGGAGCCGGCGCGGCGGCTGGCCAGGGCGTTCTGGCCGGGCGCGCTGACCCTGGTGGCGCCGCGCAGGGCAGCCAGTCCGGTATCGCTGCTGGTCAGCGCCGGCCTGGACACGGTGGCGGTTCGGGTGCCTGCCCATCCGGTGGCGCAGGCGTTGCTGGCCGCGGCGCAAAGGCCCATAGCGGCGCCCTCGGCCAATGTCTCGGGGCGCGTCAGTCCCACCACGGCGGCCCACGTTGCCGAAGGACTGCGCGAGAAAGTGGCCATGATCCTTGACGGGGGGGCGACGCCATTGGGCCTGGAATCCACCGTGATCGGCTTTGACGGCCAAACGCCCGTGCTGCTGCGTCCGGGTGCGATTACGCGGGAGGAGGTCGAGGCCGTGACAGGGCCGCTGGCCGTGCCGGACGCGGCCATCCGCTCGCCCGGCCAGCTTCAAAGCCATTATGCACCGCGCGCAGCGCTGCGCCTGAACGCGACGGCGACCGAACCGGGTGAACTGTTGTTGGGATTTGGCGAGGTGGAATCGGCCCTGAACCTTTCCCCGCGCGGCGACCTGAAGGAAGCGGCCGCCAACCTGTTCGCCATGTTGCGGTCGCTGGATAAACACGCAAGCCGCATTGCCGTCTCGCCAATCCCGATGACCGGTCTTGGGGAAGCAATCAACGACCGTCTATGCAGGGCCGCGGCGCCGCGATGAGCACCCTGGATCGATTGAAAGACGTGGTGGGCGCCAGGGGCTTTTCGGAAGACCCCGCGGAAGTAGCGCCGCATCTTGAGGAATGGCGCGGCAAGTACAGGGGTAGCACGCCCCTGCTGCTTAAGCCCGCCAGCACCGCCGAGGTCAGCGCCATCCTGGCCATCTGCAACCAGACCCGCACCCCGGTCGTCACCCAGGGCGGCAATACCGGATTGGTGGGTGGGCAGATCCCCCTGCATGGCGAGGTGCTGCTGTCCACCAGCCGGCTGAACAGGGTGCGCGCGCTGGACGAACGCGGCATGACACTGACGGTGGAGGCGGGCGTGACCCTGGCGGCGGTGCAACAGGCCGCGGCGGGAAAGAACCTGCTGTTTCCGCTCAGCCTGGCATCGGAAGGCAGTTGCACCATCGGCGGCAACATCGCCACCAATGCCGGCGGCACCCATGTGCTGCGCTATGGCATGACTCGCGCGCTGGTGCTGGGGCTGGAGGTGGTACAGGCGAACGGCGTGGTGCTGGACATGCTGCGCGGCCTGCACAAGGACAATACCGGTTACGACCTCAAACAGATTTTCATCGGCAGCGAGGGCACGCTGGGCGTGATCACCGCCGCCATATTGCGCCTGTTCCCGATGCCGGACGTGACGGTGGTGGCGTTTGCCGGCCTTCCCTCGCCCGAAGCCGCCGTGGCGCTGCTGGGCCGCATGCAGACGGCGACGGGCGGAATGCTTTCCGCCTTCGAACTGTTGCCGCGCCTGGCGCTGGAGTTCGTCACCCGCCATATCGCCGGCACCCGCGACCCCCTGGGCGCGCCCGCGCCCTGGTATGTACTGATGGAAGCCACGGGCGGGCGCGACGCCAACCTGGCCGCCACCTTCGAGACGGCCCTGGCCGCGGCGATCGAGGATGGGCTGGCGGATGATGCCGTGGTCGCCGCCAGCCAAACCCAGGCGGGGGAACTATGGAAGCTGCGCGAAAGCGTTTCGGAGGCCCAGAAGCGCGAAGGCGCCTCCATCAAACACGACATCAGCGTTCCCGTGGGCGCCATTCCCGCCTTCCTGAAGAGGGCCCTGCCCGCCGTGGAGGCGATCGTGCCGGGGGCGCGGCCCGTCAGTTTCGGCCATCTGGGCGACGGCAACCTGCATTTCAATTTCAACGCGCCCCGGCCCGGCGACGATCCGGCCTTCCTGGCCCGGTGGGAGGAGGTACAGCTTTGCGTGCATGACCTGGTGAAGGAATTCGGCGGCTCGATCAGCGCCGAGCATGGGATCGGGATCATGAAGGTAGCGTCCCAGCCCCGCTACAAGAGCCATTCGGAACTGGACGCGATGCGCACGCTGAAGGCCGCGTTCGATCCGAACGACATCCTCAATCCTGGGAAAACCGTGCCGCCGGTCGTGCGGCTCTAGCGGATAATCGAAGTCAGCGGCTGGAAACCACCCGGCCGTGCTCGATCACCACGACATGCGGGCCGCTGGACGCCGCCAGCGCCCACACCAGCGCCAATATCCAGCCGATCACGGTCCAGCCCAGGAAGAAATTCAGCGCGGCAACGCCGAGCGCCGAGTTGGTCTGGCGGGCAATGGCCACGATGGTGGGCAGCCAGTACATGGCAAACAGCACGAGCAGGAAGGTCATCACCGGGCGATACCCCTATGGCGTCCAAGGGACAATATCGTCATGAAAGGCGGGTTGTTCAAGCCGCTTCCTGCACGACGGGCGGGGTTTCGGCTACCGCCTCGGCCGGCTTGTTGGACATGGCGCTGATGCAGGCAGTCGCGAATGTCGCCGAATAGGGCAGCGCCTGGACGCCCAGCATCACCATCCACAGGCTTACTGCCGGATCCTGGAAACCGCGGTCGAAACCCATCGACACCATCGCCGCCAGCAACAGCACCAGAAGGGCGGTTTCCTGCCAGACCACGCGGAAGACCTGGGTAAAGCTGGCGGGGTCCGCGCATTTGGGGGTGCGAAGGAAGGGTTTGCCCGAGGTCATCAGGCCCGTCCATACCGCCTTGCCTACCGTGTGCGTCAGCGACAGGCCGGCAACAGAAGCGACAAAGGCACCCTTCAGGCCGGATTTCACCTTGGGCGGATAAAGCAGCAGCGTCTTGAGGCATTTGGTGGCAAACAGCGCCATCGCCGCGGCCGACAGCGCCGGCATCGGCACGTCGATATAGCTCGGCAGGACCCACATCAGCAGCGTCCACACCAGCGCCATCAGGGTGACGACCATTCCCAGTCCGTCGGAAATCCACGGCAGCCAGCCGGAGAGGAACTGGTAACGCTGGGGCCAGGTGAGCCTGGTGCTGCCGAAGAAAATCGGGCGGGCATGGCGCTTGAGCATCTGCATGGCGCCATAGACCCAGCGGTAGCGCTGGGTCATGAAGGCCTCCAGCGTATCGGGCATCAGGCCCTTGCCCATGCTCTGGGAGACATAGACGGCCTCATGGCCGGCCTCGAGCAGCTTCAGGCCGAGCTCGGTGTCCTCGGTAATGCACCACTGGCTCCAGCCGTCCACCGCTTCCAGCGCCGCCTTGGAGACAATGGTCATGGTGCCGTGCTGGATGATGGCGTTGTGCTCGTTGCGCTCCACCATGCCGATATGGAAGAAGCCGCGATACTCCTCATAGGCCATGGCCTTGAACAGGTTCTCGCCATTGTCGCGATAATCCTGCGGCCCCTGAACCAGCGCCACATTGGGAGAGGCAAAATAGGGTATGACCCGGCGCAGCCAGAAAGGCTCCACCTGATAGTCGCTGTCGATCACAGCGACATATTCGGCGGCAGGATCGGTCAGCGCCAGGGCCCGGTTCAGCGCCCCACCCTTGAAGCCCTTGACCTGCTCGAAATGGAAGAAGCGGAAGCGCGGCACCGGCGCAAGCGCGTTCAACATCCGGCAATGCGCCTCAACCGGGCGCCACACCTCCGGGTCAGGGGTGTTGTTGTCCAGCAGGATGACTTCGAAATTGTCATAGTCCAGCCGCGCCAGCGCGTTCAGCGTGTCGATCACCATGCCCGGCGGTTCATTGTAGGTGGGGACGTGGATGGACACTCGCGGCGCCACTTCCGGAATACCCACGCGCATGAAGCGCCTCTCCACCCGCCAGAGGCTGGCCGCCAGTTCGATGCCTTCGGTCAGGATCACGGCGCAGGCCAGCAACACAAGCGGCGACATCGCCACCAGGGCGATGATGTCGGTGGGATCGACATACTCCAGCGCGGTGGCGTCGATCAGCGCCAGAAGCCCGGTGGAAACCAGCGCTATCATGCCGCCCATCACCAGGTAGCCGGTCTGGCGCACCCGGGGCATCCGCCCCAACACCAGAAGGCCCAGCAGCAGCGACAGCACCGCCGCCACCAGCGCATAGCCGCGCCATTCCGGGAAGGTCCGCAAAAGACCGGTGAAGGCGAATTTGGGATGGCCGGTGGCATCGAACAGGCCCCAATAGGCGCCAACCGCGCCCTCGCCCCGGTTCTTCCAGGGCTGGTCATAGGCCTCGATCAGGTAATAGTCCCAGCCTTTTTCCATCGCGAACTGGACGAACGCGCGAACGAACCACGCCTCGTTGGCGACGGATGCCTCGGCGCGCCCGCGCGTGCGCCCTTCCGACGGCCAGCCCGCCTCGCCCACGATGATGGGCTTGTCCGGAAACTCCTGCTGGATGTGATTATAGAAATTCTCGGTCGCCCTCAGGCTGCCGCGGATGTCCGCATTTTCCCAGTAGGGAAGAAGATGCACGAAGATGACGTCGACATACTTGCCCACTTCCGGCGTCAGCATCCAGGTGGACCAGGGCTCGGCGGTAGTGACCTTGATGCGGGCGGGCAGCGCGGCGCGCACACGGCGGATGTATCCGTTCAGCCGGTCGGGCGAGACATCGCCGCGCAACTGGGTTTCGTTGCCGACGATCACCCGGTCGATAGTGCGCCGGTTGGCCAGCGCGACATTGATGCCGAGCGCGATCTCCTTCTCGTTCTTGGCGAGATCGGGGCCGATCCAGATCCCCAGCGACACGGTCATGCCGTAGCGGCGCGCGATGGCGGGCACCTTGTCCATGCCCCCGGCAACCGTATAGGTGCGGATGTGGCTGGTCAGGTGGGAGAGCTGCTCCATGTCGCGGGCGATATGGTCCGGGCTGACATGGCGCTGGTCGCTCTCCGCGAACAGGCGGCTGGGATTGTATGCGATGCCGCGAACCTGCCCGTCCCATTCGGGGGCCGAGACAGTATAGTCGCGACTGGCCCAGAACAGCGCGCTACCGCCGACCACCAGGACGAGCGCCAGCGCAATGCGCAGGCGCCCGCCCTTCAGCTGGGGCGCCGACCACAGACGGGCCAGCCAGTTTCGCAATCCCATTCTCCCTAGCGTTGGTCGTCGTCGCCCGGTTCGGGCACATAACCCGGCTCGCCGCGTTTTGGCGCGGGCGTGGTCGAAATCAGGCGGATGTCGAAGATCAGCGTCTGGTCGGGCGGGATCAGTCCATCGCCCTGGCCGCGCGCGCCATAGCCGAGATGGGCCGGAATTGTCAGTTCCCAGTGATCGCCTTCCCGCATCAGTTGCAGCGCCTCGGCCCAGCCGGGGATCACGCTGTTGACCTTGAAGCTGGCGGGCAGACCTGGCGAAGTGCCGTCGAAGATCGTGTGGTTGATCAGCGTGCCGGTGTAATAGACCTTGACGGTATCGGTGCTCTTGGGCCGCTTGCCATAGCCGTTCTGGATGATGCGGTACTGCAGCCCGCTGGGCCGCACAATCACGCCCTTCTTTTGGGCGTTGGCCTTGAGATAGGCCTCATTGGCCTGGATCGACAGGGCGTCGTCCACCGCAAAGGCGGGCGCCGCCAGACCCAGCGTGAAAATCAACCCAAGCAACGCTACCAGATATCGCATCAAGGTCTCCCGACGCCCCCAATCCAGTGATCCAAAACCCAAGCCGCATTGTAGCCTGCCGGGCCCCCGGCGCCATAGCGTTTCGGCGGCCAAACAACCAGAGAAAGGCATGCTGGAGGCCTGATTAAATGCCCGAAAGGCTAATGCCGCCCTGGACAACATGGATCAGGACGGCCAGGCCGAACACCATCAGCAGCAGACCCGATCCCCGGTTGATCAGCCGCATCGCCCGCTCGTCAATCCTGGTGTGGAAAAGCCCGATCAGGGTGGTCAGGGCCAGCCACCAGCCGGCCGACCCGGCAACAACCCCGGCCACCACGAATGTGGCGTCATGGAAGCTGCCGGCACCTCCCGCCAGCCCGCCAAGCCCGGCGAACATGGAGGTAAAGAACAGCAGCGTTGCCGGATTGGTGATGGTAAGCGCAAAGGTCGACGCCATGGCCCGCGCCAGGTTGGCGCCGCCCTTCTCGGCGCAGTCGTCCGGTCCCGGAAGCATCGGTGGGTGGGTCAGGGTCCTGTAGCCGATCCACACCAGCATCGCGCCACCCACCAGTTCAATGATGGTGGCGTAACCCTCGATCAGCTGCGCGATCCAGGTCAGGCCAAGGCCGGTGACGGCAGCGAAGACACCGTCGCCCAGCGCGGCGCCCAAACCCGACACAAAACCGTTGACCGGACCAAAAGCGAAGGTGCGGCGAATGCAGATCAGGTTCACCGGACCGATGGGAACCGCCGCGATCAGCCCCATAAACACGCCCGACATGACGAGGATGACATAATTCATCGCTGGCCGGGATTTCCTGCAGTCATGATGAATCTCCCCAGCGTCGCGCAAAGCGACCTGAAAATGCCGCGGGCGTCAAGCACCGGACGGCTCGAGGGTTTCCACAAATCGTACCGGCGCGCCGCGCGCGGCGCCCACGGCCGCAAATTCCCGCATGACAAAGGCGCCGCGCAGTACGGCTGCCACAGCCCATCCCTTCGTCTTCATGCCGTCGAACGGCGTCCAGCCGCAGCGCGATGCGATCCAGCTGTTCTGGATCTCGCGCGTGAGCGCCATGTCGACGATGGTGAAATCGGCGTCATAGCCCCGCGCGATGCGGCCCTTGCCGGCGATACCGAAAATGCGCTGCGGGCCCGATGCCGTGAGGTCGACGAAACGCTCGAGCGTCAGGTTGCCCTTGTTGACGTGATCCAGCATCAGCGTCACCAGCGTTTGCACCCCGGGCATGCCCGACGGCGTATCCGGATAAGTGCGGTCTTTTTCTTCGCGGGTGTGGGGGGCATGGTCGGAGCCGATCACGTCTATCACGCCCTGGCGCACCGCATCCCACAGTGCGGCGCGATGGCTCTCATCGCGGATGGGCGGATTCATCTGGGCATAGGTCCCCAGCCGGTCGTAGCATTCCGGCGCCGACAAGGTCAGGTGCTGCGGCGTGGTCTCGGCGGTGGCGATGTCCTTGGAATCGGCCAGAAGCGGAATTTCATCGCCTGTGGTGACGTGCAGCACATGCAGCCGCCGTCCCGCCGCGCGCGCCAGGCGCAGAACCCGTTCGGTGGATAGGCGCGCGGATTCCGCGTCGCGCCACACCGGGTGGGTCTGAGGCCTTCCCCGTTCAGCCAGCGGCTTTCGCTGGATCATGCGGTCTTCATCTTCGGAGTGGACGGCAACGCGGCGGCGGCCGGCTTTCAGGGCGGCCAGAATGTCCGCTTCCTTGCTGAGCAGCAGCGTGCCCGTGGATGAGCCCAGGAACGCCTTGATCCCGGCAACACCCGGCATCCGCTCAAGTTCGGCCAGCGCGCCGATGTTGGCGGGCGTGGCCCCCGCGTAGAAGGCATGATCGCACCACATGCGCCCCCTGGCGCGCGCCAGCTTGTCCTCGATGGCGGCACGGGTGGTGGTAGGCGGGGCGGTATTGGGCATCTCGAAGACGGCGGTGACGCCACCCAGCACGGCAGCAAGGCTGCCGGTGGAGAGATCTTCCTTGTGTTCGTTACCCGGCTCCCGGAAATGTACCTGGGTATCGATGGCCCCCGGCAGGACGTGCAGGCCCCGGGCATCGAAGATATCCGCCGCCTTCGCGTTCGAAAGCGAACCGATGGCAGCAATGCGGCCCCCGGTTACGCCGATGTCGGCCTGGCTGATTCCGCCGGGTGTGGCCACGGTTCCACCGCGGATCAGAAGGTCGAAATTGGCTTGGTTCTGGGTCATGCCTCCCGGCTGTTAGCCCACCGCTACACCCTTGGCAACCGCGACAGGACCGCCTAACTGGGGTGGATGGAACCCGCACAACTTACCGATCGTGCCATTCTGGCCCTCGCCGGACAGGGAACGAGGGACTTTCTGCAGGGGCTGGTGACCAATGATCTGGGCCAGCTTTTGCCCGGCAAGGCGCTGTATACGGCTATGCTGACGCCGCAGGGCAAGATCCTTTTCGACTTCCTGGTGGTGGAGGGCGACGGAGCGCTGCTGCTCGATTGCCCCAGCGATCTGCGGGAGGGGCTGGCGCGCAAGCTGCGGATGTACCGTTTGCGAGCGCGAATCGAGATCGAGCCGCGCGACCAGTTGGGTGTGTTCGTTGCCCTGGCCGGCCATCCACAAGGACGGCCCGCACCATATGCCGAGCGCGCGGTAACATTTGAAGACCCGCGCCATTCCGGCCTGCCCCGCCGCAGCATCGGCGCGCTCGCCGAAATGCCGGCCAATCTTGCGGGCCCGGCCGGCTATCATGCGCTGCGCCGGGAATTGGGCGTGCCGGAAGGATCGGACTTCGGCAGCGAAAAGGTCTTCGCCCTGGATGCGGGGCTGGAAGAACTGAAAGGCGTGTCCTTCACGAAGGGCTGCTATATCGGACAGGAGCTGACGTCACGCATGAAGCATCGTGGGACAGCCAGGAAGCGCATCCTGACGGTGCGTGCCGAGGTCCCCCTGCCCCCGCCCGGCACCCTGCTTGCCGCCGGCGGCCAGGAGATCGGCGAACTGCTGTCGGCCGATGGCGGCAATGGCTTTGCGCTGGTACGCCTGGACCGGCTGGCCGACTGTAGCGGGCCGGTGACGGCAGGTGAAATTTCCGTTGCCTTGGTCAAGCCGGCATGGCTCGATCACGTTCATGGCGCCTGAAATCAAGCGTTGTCACTGGCCGGGCGAAGACGCGCTCTATCTATCCTATCACGACACCGAATGGGGTGTGCCGGAATTCGATTCCCGTGCGCTCTACGAAAAGCTGGTGCTGGACGGATTCCAGGCCGGCCTGTCGTGGATAACCATTTTGCGAAAGCGGGAAAATTTCCGCAAAGCGTTCCACAATTTCGATCCCAGGCGGATTGTCCGCTATGGCAGTCGCGACATCGACCGGCTTTTGAACAATGACGGCGTCATTCGCAGCCGCGCCAAGATCGAGTCCGCGATCAAGGGCGCACGATTGTGGATCGACATCGAAGAAAAAGAACCC
>JBEHXB010000047.1:0-11285 GCA_048498895.1 Pseudomonadota bacterium | reverse complement strand
TCGTGGCGCCAAGCCCGGCCACGATCACCATGGACGGCCAGAAGCGGCTCTTGAGGTTGCGGAAGTTCATGGCGCATATGACGATGGTCTGGCGCAGCAAGTTCATGTGGCCCTCCCCGACAGGGCGGTGGCGATATCCATGCGTTTCAGGCGCAAGGCGGGCAGGGCGGCGCTGACAAGCGCCACGATGGCGGCGCAGACCGCCGCCCACACGAACACCATCACCGTCATGGTGGGCAGGGGCGGGGTGCCCTGGCCCGGCGGAAACAGCCGGGGCAATTGACTGGACAGAACGGCCGCCAGCCCCACGCCCAGCGCGGCGCCAAGAAGGCAGGGCAGGGCGGCCTCCATAAATACCAGCAGCACCACACTGCGGTCGGTAAAGCCGATGGTCTTCAAGGTGGCGAACTCTGCCAGCCGCTCGCGCACCGACTGTGCGATGCCGTTGGCCGTCAGGAACAGCACCATGAACATGCCGGCCAGTGCGATTTTGCGGTCCAGTGTCGCCAGGTCCAAGCCATTGCTGGAAATGTCCAGCGCCGCCTTTTCCGTCGTGGACAGGGTGGCGGTGGCGGAATTGGCAAAATGATTGTCAATCTGCTGGGCGATGGCGGCGGTC
Source organism: Pseudomonadota bacterium (assembly GCA_048498895.1). Lineage (GTDB taxonomy): Bacteria > Pseudomonadota > Alphaproteobacteria > Micropepsales > Micropepsaceae > Rhizomicrobium. The sequence continues at coordinate 10,666 of JBEHXB010000047.1, read as the reverse complement.
TGTGAAGGGTCCGAGACCTGGGTGAGAATCTGGCCAATCTTGTCCTGTTTGCCCAGCGGCAACGCCTTGTTGAAATACTCGTAATTCCCCACCATGAAGCCGCCGGTCATATAGGCCAGGTCGGGCACCACGGCCAGCACCTTCAGATCCCACGCCTTGCCGTCGGCGCGCTTGTTCTGCGGCGAGACGATGGTGAAAATGTCGCCGGGCTTCAGGTGCCAGTGTTCCGCCTGGATGCGGCTGACCAGAACGCCGTCGCGGGTCTTGTGCAACATATCCCATTCGGCTGAGGTGATGGGCCAATCGGGAAAAACCTTGCCGTAATTCTCGCTTGCCATCAGGGCAAAGGCACGATTGCGCTGGTTCTCGTGATAGCCCGACAGAACGTCGAAATAGGCAACTTGCGCGATCCCCGGAAGCTGCGCAGTCTGGCCTGCCTGGGCCCGGGGCATGCCGGTTCCGAAAAAGCGCTGGTTGGTGAAGATCCGATCATCATGGGCACTGGCCGCCACCTTGTCGAACGTGGCGTTCATGCCGATTGTGATGCCGAACAGGGTGAAGGCCACCATCACCGACAACAGGGTCAGGATGGTGCGGACGGGTTTGCGCATTACCGCGGCCCAGATCAGGGGCAGGAATCTCATGCCGTCGCCCCCGCCCGTTCGATCAAGGTGCCCTTGTCCATCTCAAGTAACCGGCTGGCATGATCGGCGGCTTTGGGATCGTGGGTGACCATAACGATGGTCTTGCCATGCTGACGGTTGAGTTGCTGCAGCAGGCCCAGGATTTCGTCGGCAGTGGCGCGATCCAGGTCGCCGGTCGGCTCGTCGCACAGAAGAATTGTGGGATCAGCGACGATGGCGCGGGCGATGCCTACACGCTGCTGCTGGCCGCCCGACATTTCGCCCGGTTTGTGTGCGGCCCGATCCTTCAGGCCCACGATCTCCAGTGCCACCTCCACGCGGCGGCGCCGATCGGACCTGGACAGGCCGGTCAGCAGCAGTGGCAATTCCACATTGGCCGCCGCGGACAGCATCGGCATCAGATTGTAGAATTGGAAGATGAAGCCGATATGGCGAGCGCGCCACTTGGTGAGCTGGCCGCCCGACATTCGTTCCAGATGGTCGCCCGCCACGATCACCTCGCCCGAGGTGGCGCGGTCCAGGCCGCCGATCAGATTGAGAATCGTTGTCTTGCCCGAGCCGGAGGGGCCCATCAGCGAGACGAATTCGCCTTCTGCAATTTCAAGGTCCAGTCCATGAAGGACCGCGACCTTCTCTTTTCCGCGCTGATAGTTCTTGACGACGTGACGCAGTGAAATGGCTGACGGCATGGGGACCACCCTTGTGACTTTGGTTGAGGAGATGCCTTCGGCTTTCAGTCCTTATTAGTCATACTTTGTAGAATAAATACTGCACGGTCAAGGTGACTGGATATCTTGTATAGCACGGTACAATGTCAGGCAAGATAGTGAGTAGAGGGGCTCACGAGAATTTGAGGATAATATCGATATTCGATAATATATTTGTCGTCAATCAATAATAATGATATTGCTTTTCGACGAAACGAGGGAGGCATACAAATGCCGGGCGAACAGCATCTGTTCAATGTCACGCGGTGGTTGCTTCAGGCGGGCACGGCCTTCTGCATCTTCCTGGTCGTCGTGCTGGGTCTGGCCCTGGCCGGAACGCTGGTGATAGCGACCGATATCGGCGCGCGCATGGGCGTGCCGGCCGATCTGGGCGGCATCGCGCGCGTCAATGCCGCCCTTGTCGCGGCTTTCGCGGTTGGCTGCGGGTTGAGCGCTGTCATCCTGGTGTTTTTGATGCTGCGTGCCGCCGCCCAGATCGTGCAGACCGCGATCCGCAGCGATCCTTTTGTCGCGGATAATGCCCGGCGCCTGATGCGCATCGGCTGGCTTCTTGTTGCCCTCGAAGGGGTCGGAATTTTCGCGCCGGTGTTGCTGCGCCGCCTGGTCATCCACCTGGTGCCCGAGCATCTGCGCGGCCAGGTCCATTTCAATTTCGGCTTCGACATGTGGCCGATCGGGGTGATCGCCATCCTGATGATCTTCGTGCTGGCGCAGATCTTCCGCCGCGGCAGCGAGATGCGCGCGGAACTGGAAGCGACCGTCTAGGCATGGAGATCAGGGTCAAGCTGGATGACTTGCTGTATGCGCGGCGCATGACGCTGACCGATCTGGCCGACAAAGTCGGGATCACGCTGGCCAACCTGTCCATTCTCAAGACCGGCAAGGCCAAGGCGATCCGCTTTTCGACGCTGGCGGCGATCTGCGCTGCGCTGGACTGCCAGCCCGGCGATATCCTGGCGTTCGAGAACGGCGACCGGCCCGCCAGCCTGCCCGAAGAACGGCGCGCCGCGCGCGCGGGATAATACTGGACAGGATGGGGCATCGGAAGCCGGGCATCAAAGGCTGATGCGGATTTTCGGTCCCCTGCCTCAGCGGCGCATCTGCCAGTCCGACAGTGTCTGGTTGGGCCAGACCAGTTCCACGACATTCAGGGTCAGGTTGTCGCGGATGGTGATGGCCAGCCACAGCTCCAGCGCCAATACCAGGCCGATGCTAAGGCGCACCGGCAAACGCCAAGCCAGCAGCATGCCCGCCATCGCCATGATCGTGTCCGAGAGTGAATTGACGATGCTGTCACCGAAATAGCCGGCCGCCAAGGCAGTCTGCCGGTACCGCTCAATGATTGGCGGCGAATTTTCCAGGATTTCCCAGCCGGCCTCCAGCCCCACCGCCATCGCCAGCCGGAGAGGAAAGGGGGCTTCAGGAAACAGCCAGCGCAGGAGCGCGTAATACAGCAGGCCATGCTCCAGGTGGGTCCAGCTGTACCAGTCTGTGATCTGCTGCGAGGATTCGGGCCCCGCCGGGTCGCCATTCCATAAAGCCAGGTGGCCGCAGGCACAAATAATCGGATGGCCCATGGCATGCATGACTAGCGCCTGCAGCAGCATGGCCGCGACAATCGCCGCTGCCGCGTGCCGCCAGGAAAAGCCGTGCGCGAATCCCGCCCCCGCCATGTACCCTGTATAGCGGTTTTCCGACGCGTTTGCTCACCGGCCAGCCTTCGAGCCTGCCCATTGGCGCAATCGCAGTCGCGATCGATTTTGCCGCTTCGTTCTACGCTGCCAATATTTGCGAGAATGAGCCACCGGGGCGCCTGGGCGGCGCCCCGGAGCGGCTGTCAGTGATTCTTGCTGGCCGATATGTGGCGGTCTTTCAACAACTGAATATAAAAGACGCGCAGCTCCTGGGGTGCACGACCGCGGTTGAGGAAGTCGGCAGGAGTTTGTCTGTGGTCGTCGGGTGCATTCAGCACGGCGCCCTTATCCGCCAGGAAGGTGATCACTTCCTGCGACTCCGGTGCGGTCCAGTTCGAGACCGCCATATGCATGATGCTTTTCCCACCGTCGGTCTTGGCGTCCAGGTGCGGATCCAGCTCAAGCGCATATTTCATCGCATCCAGATGGCCGCCATAGGCTGCGGCCAGGGCCACGGTGGTGCCGTCCGCGGCCTTGGCGTCAGGGCGAGCACCCGCCTGCACCAACGCCTTCATTGCCTCAATCGAGCCCGCCTCTGCCGCCAGGACCAACGGCGGAGTGGCGAATTCGCGCGGCTTGGGCGGGGCGACGCTGCCATCGGCGACGGCAAGCTTGGCGCCTTCACCCGAGAAGCGCCTCTTGGGCGGCTCCGGCGGCGGCGGATCGGTCATCGCGTTGGGATCGCCGCCCTTGGCCAGCACCAGCCGCACCATGTCGGCGTTGCCGCTGACGGCGGCAATATGGATCAGTTGGCGGCCATGGCTATCGCGCTGGTTGACGTCGGCGCCATCCTTCACCTGCTGCATGGCAAACGGAATATTGTCTTCGATCAGCGACGCCTCGATAACGGTCGTGCCATCGGCCAGCTTGGCCTTGGGATTAGCGCCAGCCGCCACAAGGGCATCCGAAGCCGCGGCCACCCGGCTCTTCAAGGCGAAGAACAGGGGGGTGAATCCCTTCTCAGCGACCGCATTGACGTTGGCGCCGGCCTTGAGCAATACCGCGATGTTGTCAGGACGGCCCTTGGCTGCCGCCCACATCAGGGGGGTCTGGCCCTGGGGGTCGGCGGCGTTTACATCCGCTCCCCCGGCGATCAACTTCTGCACCACTTTCGGCGTGGCGTTGCCCGCGCACAGGGCCAGCGCCGATATGCCATCGGGTCGCGCCGCCTTCACATCGGCGCCCGCCCCGATCAGCGCATCGAGAATCTCCGGATTGCCCAACTCACATCCCAGGGTCAGCGGCGTGGCGCCGGACACATCGGTTACGTTTGGCCTGGCGCCGGCCGCCAGCAGCATCTGCACCGCTTGCGGATCCTGACGGTCCACGGCCCACGCCAGCACTGTGGATTTGTCCGGCAATACCAGGTTCGGGTTTGCGTGCTTTGCAAGAAGATCCTTGATGGCGTCGTGATCGCTGGCCCGCACCGCTTCTAGCAGGGGAGCGTCCATCGACGTGGCCCAGCCCGTACCCGAGAACGCGCACAGAAGCGCGATGCTCAAACCCAATGCCTGTTTCATGCTCACTCCGACGATCAGGCCAGGAACGCGTTGTAGCGGCCGTTGGAGTCGCCCAGCTTTTCCTCATGAACGCCCAGCGCTTCCATCATGGAGAGCATGGCGTTGGTCATCGGGGTGCCCTTGTCCGCCTGGATGTGGGAGCCGCCCTTGACCATGCCGCCCGCGATGATTGTCGGAAGATTGCGATGATCGTGGCGGTTGGGATCGGCAAGGCTGGCCCCGGCCAGCAGCATTGTGCTGTCGATCAGCTTGGCTTCACCATCGCTGGTTTCACTCAGGCGCTTGAGGAAGTAGGCCACCTGCGCGATGTGCAGGGTGTTGATCTTGGTCAGCTTGGCCAGCTTTTCCGGATCGTTGCCATGGTGGCTCAGCGGATGATGGGCATCGGGTACTTCGATCTCCGGATAGGAGCGGCCTGAGACCTCTCGGCCCACCATAAAGGTGCCCACGCGCGTCAGGTCGGCCTGCATGGCAAGAACCTGAAGGTCCATCATCACCTTGGCGTGCTCCTCAAACGTGTCGGGGATGCCCGCCGGGTGGGCAAAGGCCGGCAGCGCCACCGTGCCTGAACCGCCGGCTTCCGCCTTCTGGATGCGCTTTTCGATGTCGCGCACGGACGTCATGTATTCGTCCAGCTTTTTGCGATCGTCCGCGCCCAGTTTGCCGGACATGCGCTTGGCGTCTTCGGCCACGAAATCAAGAATTGATGCCTGGCGGCGCATCTGCGCCATGCGACCCTTGGGGTCCAGGTTGTCGCTGTCACCGAACAGCCGTTCGAACACGTCGCGCGGGTTGGTCGTGACAGGCAGCGGCGTGGAAGCATCCACCCAGGACAGCGTGTTGGTATAGGCGCAGCTGTAGCCGGAATCGCAGCTGCCGACCAGGCTGGGCGGATCAAGGCCCAGTTCCATCGAGGGGATCTGGGTCTGCTCGCCAAACTGTTTGGCGACCAGTTGGTCCATCGATACCCCGCTCCTCAAGTCGGCCCCTTCGGTCTTCTTGACGTGCACACCGGTCAGGTACGAGCCACAGCAGCGGCCGTGATCACCCGCGCCGTCGCCCAACGCCTCCGCCTGAGCATGGTCCAGGCCGCTGATGACGGCGAAATGCTGGCGATAGGGCTCCAGCGGCTTGAGGGTCAGTGGCGTGACGTAATTTTCGCCCAGTTCCTTCGGGAAGAAATTATCCATATCCATGCCGTTGGGCATGTAGATGACCTGCAGGCGCTTGCGGGTGCGGGCCGCCGCCTCGGCGGCATTCGCGCTGGGGATCATCGCTTCCAGCAGCGGAAGAGAGAGCAGGGTACCCATGCCCCGAAGCAGGGTACGGCGGGCGAGCGGCTTGCGGGTGATAATCATTTGTCCGGAGTCCTTCTCATGTCAAAGGGAACGCTGGTGACAATGCCCATGATGATGTCGTTCATGTGGTACCCGTCCTTCTCGGCCGCGTAACGCACGGCGCGGACGGACGGCATGTCATAGGCCTCAAGCCCACGCGCGAGCGCATAGGTCATCAGCCGTTCGGTGAAAGCCTCGACGAACTGGTTCTTGCGGGAGAGCAGGATGTCCTGCAGGCCCTTGGGTCCTTCGAACTTGGTTCCGTCCGGCAGCACGGCGGACGCGTCCACCAGCTGGCCGGCATAGGCGTTACGCCATGCGCCGACGGCGTCGAAATTCTCCAGGCTGAAGCCCAGCGGGTCCATCTTGGTGTGGCACGAAGCACAGACCGGATTGGCCCGGTGCATTTCCATCTGCTCCCGGATGGTCATCGTTTTGCCGTTCTTCTCGTTGTTCAGCTGCGGCACATTTGGCGGCGGCGGCGGCGGTGCGGCCGCCAGAATATTCTCCAGTATCCACTTGCCACGCAGCACGACCGAGGTGCGGTTGTTGTAGGAGGTCACGGTCAGGATCGAGGCCTGGCCCAGGAGGCCGCCGCGGTGCAGGCTGGAATCCAGCTTCACTTTGCGAAAGGCGGTGCCGCGCACGCCGGGAATGCCGTAATGCTCGGCCAGGCGCTGGTTCACGAAGGTGTAGTCGGCGTCCAGGAAATCAAGCACGCTGCTATTCTGGTGCACGATGCTGTCAAAGAACATCTGCGTTTCCGTGAGCATCGCTTCGCGCAGGCGCTGATCGAAGTCGGGAAATGCCCGGCGGTCGGGCTTCTGGTATTCCAGCCGTCGCAGATAAAGCCACTGGCCGCCGAAATTTTCCGTCAGCGCCTTGGATTTGGGATCGGCCAGCATGCGCTCGACCTGGGCGCGCAGCACCTTGGGATCGTGCAGCTGATTGTGCTCGGCCACCGTCAGAAGCTTGTCGTCGGGGATGGAGCTCCACAGAAAGAAGGACAGGCGGGTGGCCAGTTCCAGGTCGCTGATCCGGTGCACCGAGCCGGGCTTGGAGCCCGCGGGGTCGCCTTCGACCATGAACAGGAAATTGGGAGAGACCAGTATGGCCTGCAGCGCCGCGGCGATGCCGTGCTCGAAATCGGCGCCGTTGCGGCCGACACGATAGATCTTCATCAGCGGTGCGATGTCCGCCCTGTTCACCGGCCGGCGATAGGCGTGATGGGCCAGGTTGGCCAGGATCTTCTCCGCACAGGCTGTTTCAGATGTCGCACCGGAGGGATGGCAGATGAAGATTTTGCGGCGGCTGGGCGTGTCGCCCGGGCCCTTCAAATCATACGGCCCCACCACCGAAATCTGCATCACGTCGCGCAGGTAGAAGGCCTGGGCCAGGTTGGGACCGGTAGAGAAGGAGGGGACCTGAAGCGTGTTCACGCGCGCGCCGTCCACCGAAATATCCAGGGGCAGCTGAACCGGATCGCCTTCGGGCTTGCCGGGCCGTTCTCCCTTGATGGTGGGCTCTACCAGCTGCGGGTCCAGCGCCAGATTCTTGCGGAAGGAGGCGCCGATGGTGCGCAGGCCTGCCTTCAGCGGCACCTTCACTTCATACCGGTTGTCGACACTGATCTCGTTCTCGGTCGCGGTATTGGAATTCAGGAATACCTGAATCGTGTAGGTGGCGTCGAACGGCGCATAGAATTTGAAGGCGCCGCCGCCGCGCGAATCCAGCGGCAGGTCGTCGCTGGCGCGCTCGTTGTAGGAGGGCACGCCGAAGCCGTTCTCAAACAGGTCCTTGGGAATGCGGTAATCCACCGTGGTGGGATTGTGCGAACCTTGCCCGGTCGCCAGGCGGCTGATCTTGCCCGCCACGTTGATGTAGCGGTCCATCAGCGTGGGCGAAACCGTCAGCACGTCGGCGATGTTGTCGAAGCCATAACCCGTATCGTCGATCGGCAACTCGCCGCTGAAGTCCACATCGATGCCCAGAAGATCGCGTACCGCGTTGGCGTACTCGGCCCGGTTCATGCGTCGCAAGGTGGCGTGGCCGGGATCGGGATTGGCGGCGGCATTGGCGTCCAGCGAGGCCGCCAGCCAGTGGGTGAAATCATCGATGTTCGCCTTGGCGGGGCGAGGCATGCCCTTGGGCGGCATCTCTCCCAGGCTCAGCCGGCGCAGGATTTTTTCCCAAGTCGCATCATTGGCGGCGAGATTGGTGGGATCGAGCGGCGTCACCGACCAGCCCGCGACCTTGAGCTTGTCGTTATGGCAGCCCGAGCAGAAACGGGTAAGCATGGCCTTGCGGTCGGCAGGCGTGGCATCTGCGCCCATCGGCAAGGCGGCCGGCACGACCCTGGCGGCCATGGGACCGGTTGGCGCCGGATCGGCGGCGGCATGGCCTATAATGGCAGCGCTGCCAAGTGCGGCTAAAGCCAAGGCGCAGAATGAACCTATGAAGGCGGCACCGCGGCCCAGATTACCATGCTTGTGCTGCTTGAAATTCATGCAACTGCTTCCTCACACGACTGCGCCGAAAGAGGGAACGAGGCCGCGTGAGCGCGCCGCTCTGCCCCCGGACGGCGGCTTCTCAAATGTCCGCTCGAGTCCTTCCCAAGCAAAAGGTAGCGCAGGCTAGGGGTGAAAGTGAACTATGCCTTTGGATTATTCATGTTTATTTGTGTCGATTCCATATCAGGCACAACTTTGACGCATAGGCTGCATCAAGTCTTCTGCTGCGGCGCAGCATTGACTTAAGGCCCGTCGAAGACTGCGTTTTTTCCCGGATCGCCGCTATTTACCAAACATCCAGCGCAGGATGGATGGCAGTAGCCAGCCCCCATGGACGTCGGAATGGGCACCGTCGCCCCATTCGTAACGGATGTCGTACCGGGGGCCGGAAACCTTCCTGGCGTCCGCGTTGGAATTGGCCCACTGCAGGCTGGAAAGCATCTGCTCGTTGGCCAGGTGCCAGTTGCCGAACTGGTTGTTCAGGTCGTTGGTGCCATCCTGCAGGAAAATCTTGATGGGACGGATTGGCTCGCGCCGGATCAGGCCCGGATACAAATCTCCCCCCGGTATCATCGGATGATCGGCAGTAGCCGGGTGATAACCGATCGAAGTGTAGCTGCCGATCATGCTGATTACATTGCCGAATGCGTCGGGGCGGTGCCACGCCACGGTGAAGGCACAGATGGCGCCGGAGCTGGTGCCGCCGATGGCGCGGCGCTTGGGGTCGTCGGTGAATTTGTAGGACCTGGCGACCTCCGGCAGGATCTCGTCGATCAGCATTCGGGTATAGTCGTCGCTCAGCGCGTCGTACTCCGGCGCGCGATGATTGGGGTTCCCGGTACCCAGATTATCGGGATAATGCTCGGTGCCAAGATTGCCGGGCGTGATGAAGACGCCGATGGTCTTGGGGATGTCGCCCTTGGCGATAAGGTTGTCCAGCACCACCGGAATGTTCAGCGGTCCCTGCGGATTGATCGCGCGCTGCCCGTCCTGGAAGACCAGCAGGTTCGGCGGATCCTTGGGGTCATAACCGACGGGTACATAAATCCAGTAACGCCGCACCGTGTTCGCGATAATCTTGCTGTGGAATTCCAGCGGGCCGATCAGCTTGCCCTTGGCAACCTCGGCATGCGGCACCGAATCCTGGGTCGGCGGATATTCGCCCGGCTGCCGCGGTTCCGCCGCCCACGCGGTACCAGCCGCCAAAAGGACCACCAAACCCAGTCCTGCCCAGACACGCATGCCCCACCCCCCAGTGTTTGCCGGCGCAATCTGGATCATACATCGCGGATTTCGGCAATGCAGGCCGTGCTCAGCGGCAGATCAGGGCCGCCACGTGCCGTGCGATCATCAGGTCCTCGTCGGTGGCTACGACCCATGCGTCGGCTTTTCCCCGGGCAATGCAGGGCCCGCCCCTGCGGTTGGCTTCTTCGTCCAGCGCCATGCCCAGCCAGCCTGCCGCGCGACAAACCCGTGCGCGGATTTCCACGGCGTGCTCGCCGATGCCCGCTGTGAATATCAGCGCATCCAGTCCTCCCAGCGCCGCCGCCATCGCACCCAGTTCGCCGCAAATGCGATAGACAAAAAGATCGACTGCCTGCCGCGCTTCCAGCGTATCGCTTTCCAGCAACACCCGCATGTCGTCACTGATGCCCGAAACACCCAGCAGGCCCGACTGATTGTAAAGAATGTCGCTGACCTCTTCGGCGCGCATACCCTTCTGCTGCATCAGAAAGAGCATCACCCCGGGGTCGAGCGCGCCGCAGCGCCGCGCCATCATCAGCCCATCCAGTGCCGTCATGCCCATGGTGGTGGCAATGCTCTTGCCGCCGCGCATTGCGCAAAGGCTGGCGCCGCTGCCCAAATGGGCGACCACCACGCGGCCCGCGGCAGCCTTCTCGCCGATCACCCGCGGTAGCGCTTGGGCGATGTATTCGTAGGACAGGCCGTGAAAGCCATAGCGCCGTATCCCTTCGGCGTGAAGCGCGCGGGGCAGGGCGAAGCGGGTCGCCACCTCCGGCTGGCCGGCGTGGAAAGCGGTATCGAAGCACGCGATCTGTGGAAGGTCGGGATGCAATTCCGAAAAGGCACGGATAGCGGCCAGATTGCGCGGCTGATGCAGCGGCGCCAGCGGCACCAGCGTTTCCAGCGCGTGCATGACGTCGTCATCGATTCGCACCGGACTGGTGAATTGCAAACCTCCGTGCACCACCCGGTGGCCCGCCGCCATCAG
>JBEHXB010000046.1:0-11369 GCA_048498895.1 Pseudomonadota bacterium | reverse complement strand
ATAGCCACAGGCTGGCCGCATGAATAATGCGGCATGCATGAAGACCATCCTCCAATGAACAGGCCCCGGCGGACTTTACTCCGGCGAGGCCTGATTCTGTGTCCAGCATCACGCCGGACTCTATTATGGGATCTCTCCCATCGTCTGTTTTGGATTGTAGGCGGCAGCCCGGGTCTTCAAGCCGGGCCGTGGCTTCAACGTGTGAAGCCCGGCCTGCAATCCGGTGGAGTTTCTTCCATTCAGGAACCCTCCTCACTTTGATGCTTCACCTGCCACAACTCGGACGCACCCCGCGCGACGTTCCCTGGCACCTTTAGGAATCCGGCGGTCACCGGACTAGGCCGCGAGTTCTTCGCGAAGGCGCGAGCAAAGGGAAGTAACTGCGAACAGCGCATCCTCGTATCTGGCCCCAAAACTATCCTCCTGAATTCCGGGACGGTCAACACGGAACCGTCATCAACGCGTCATGGGAACCCGAAACAGCTCGGGCGCCGCCATCAAGGCGCGGACCGGCGCATTCCCATTTCCACCGACAGCCGTATCAGGTCGGCTGTGCGCGCGACGCCCAACTTGGACTTGATCGCGGTGGCGCTGTTGGCAACCGTCTTGTAGCCAAGCCCCAGTGCCGCGGCGATCTGCGCGAAGCTGCGGCCTTCGCCCAGCATCCGCAGTATTTCAAGATCGCGCTCGTTCAACATCTGCCGCGGCTCGCTGGCCTGCATGGCCAGCGCCTGCGCGATCTCGCTTTCAACATAGGTCAGGCCAGAGGCGACACGCGCCAGCGCGGTGCGCAATTCCGCCGGGCTGGCGTGTTTGCTGAGATAGCCCTTGGCGCCGATTTCCAGCGCGCGCGCCGCATAGACCGGCTCGCTGTGCATGCTGAACACCAGGATGCGCGCCGCCGGATCCTCCACCAACATCTGGCGCAGCAACTCCAGCCCGCCCAGACCCGGCAGGTTGAGGTCCAATATCGTGACCTGTGGCCGTTCCTTCTTCTGATGCGCCAGGGCCGCGGCGCCGTCCTGTGCCTCCAGGATGATGGCGGCCCGCCAGACCGGATCGTCGGCGCACATCTGGCGCAGGCCTGCGCGGATCATCGCGTGATCATCGACAACCAGAAGCTTCATTGCGCCGCCTCCGCGCGCGCCAGCGGTATCTCGGCTTCAAGCCGCGCGCCGCCGCCGGCCCTGGGCGACAGTGTCAGCGTCCCTCCCAGCGGCGCCAGCCGCTCGCGCATGCCTTTCAAGCCCATGCCTTCCGTTCCAGCCGCATCCGAAAATCCCACGCCGTCATCCTCCAGCGCGACACGTACGGTCTTGCCGGCCCGGATGGCAAGCCAGACATTTCGCGGCCCTCCGTGGCGCACCGCATTGGTGAGGCCTTCCTGCACCAGCCGATAGATCACCGCATCGGCATCGGCGCCAAAGCCCCGGCTGGCCGCATCGATATCCAGATGCAACAGGACGCCGTCATGGCGGCGGCGCCAGAATTCCGCCAGGTTGGTCAGCGCGGCTGCCAGACCCGTCTCCGCCAGTCCTTCCGAGCGCAGCTGTTTGAGGATGGAACGTACATGGCGCTGGATGTGCCCGGCCGCCTCGCCCAGCGCCTGGGCGCGCGCGGCGATGGCGTCATGGCCTGCGGCTTGCGCCGCGGCGGTTATCGCATCGGCGTCGATGCGCATCGCGAACAGAAAGGGTCCCATCTCGTCATGCAGGTCGCGCGCGATGTCGGCGCGTTCTTCCTCCTGAATGGCGATGGTCTGGCGCGCCAGCCGCCGGTTGTCGGTCTCCAGCGTACCCAGCCGCTCGGCCATGCGATTGAAATCTCCGGCCAGCGCCCGCAACTCGCGCGGGCCTCTGGGCGGCACGCGCCCGCGATAATCACCACCGCCCAGCTTTTCGAAGCCGCGCGCCAGATGCGCGATAGGGCCGGTAATGCGGCCCATCGCCAGATGAACCAGTCCCATCGTCAACAGGCTGAAAAGCGCCAAGAGGGTCGCGCCGTCCCGAAACTGAACCCAGGCCTCGCCGATCTCGGCATGGGCATCGGTTGCCACCAGAAGCGCGCGGCCTTCAAGCGACGGCGCGGTATCCAGTCGCGTATCGGTGGGGATTTCCAGGAGACGGCGATACCAGCGCGGCACCGGATCCGCCGGCGCCAGGTGCGAGGTCAGGATCGGCTTGCCGCCCTCGATCAGCGATACACGCACATGACGGTTGCCGTCGAAGCTTTCGACCAGCCGCGCCAGATAGGCGTCGGCATTCGATTGCGGCAGCGAGATCAGGGCATTGTCGACAACGCGGTCGGCGGCCCGGAGCGCCATCGCCATCTCATTTTCCACCGAGCGGCGGGCATGCCAGCATGCCACCGCCGCCAGCAGCGACAGGGCCGCCAGCAAGGCCAGCATCACCGAAAGATAGAATTGTCCGCGCAGCGACATGAAAGCCATATTAGCCGAGCGCCCCGCGATATCGGGAATATTTCCCGCCAAACCCGGGAAGTCGGGAAATTGCGTTGCGGACTTGCCTCCCCTAAGCAGCATTAAAGGGGGTAAACCCATGGCAAAACGGGTCGCAACCGCCGCGATCGCCCTGATGGCATTCAGCACGGCGGCCGGGGCCCAGCATCTCGCCGCCGGCGACAGCGGCGAGCATGTCGTGGTTTACGGGCCTGTTGCGGGCTCGGACATCGCGCAGCGCACGGACAAGGTCCCCGGCCTGGTTCAGAGCCTGGGCGCAGACCTTATCGCCGAACGCCATGGCGACAGCGTCCTTGCCACCCTTGGCGGTGCGGTGGCCGGCGTCTCCCTCAGCGATCTTCAGGGCAACGCCATGCACCAGGATCTGCGCTTCCGCGGTTTCGAGGCATCGCCACTACAGGGCGTTCCGCAGGGACTTGCCGTCTACCAGAATGGCGTGCGCCTGAACGAAGCGTTCGGCGATACGGTGAACTGGGATGCCATTCCCGACATCGCCATCGCCCGCATGGATGTCTGGAGCGCCAATCCCGTCTTCGGCCTCAACGCGCTGGGTGGCGCTGTCAACCTGACCATGAAGGACGGCTTTGGCGTCCGGGGCGGCCATGCCTCGCTGCAGGGCGGCAGCTACGGCCATGGCACGGCGGCGGTGGAATACGGCGCCATCGACGGCGATTTCAGCTTCTATGGCGCAGCCGAAGGCATTACCGACGGCGGCTGGCGGCTGCATTCGAGTTCCGACGTGGCCCGGCTTTACGGCGACGCCGGCTGGCGCCGCGGCGGGACCGAACTGCATCTGGTCGCCTCCGCCTCGATATCGTCGCTGGGCGTGGTGGGTCCCACTCCCATCGACATGGCGAGGGCGCATTCGGCCTCGGTCTACACCTGGCCGCAGACCACCCTTAACCGCATCGCCAGCCTGGCGCTGAACGGCAAGTCCCGCCTTGCCGATCACTGGCAGGTCGCGGGCACGCTGTACGCGCGCAGCCTGCGCCAGCGCCACCTGGACGGCAATGACAGCGAATTTGAGGAATGCTCCAGCCGCTCGTCCTTTGGCGGCAGCCTGTGTTTGCGGGATGACGGCTTTCCCGCGCCCAGCCCAAAGACAACCGCCTTCCGCGACCAGTTCGTGATCCTGGATCAGGCGGGAGCGCCCATCGCGTTCGATCCCGGCGCCGAATACGGCACGCTGGACCGCACCTTCACCGACACCACCGGCCTTGGCGGCTCCCTGCGTGCGACCGGCGACGCGCCGCTCCTGGGCCACGCCAATTACCTGACTTTCGGCGCCAGCCTGGATGGCGCCGCCATCGGCTTTCGTTCCGCCAGCAGGCTGGGCGCGATCCAGCCGGACCTGGCGGTGACGCTGAGCCCCGGCCTTGCCGGCGCGGGCAGCATCATCCGCACCAACGGCAATCTGGGCTATGCCCCCGTCACAATGGCGGCCACGACGCGATATTGGGGTCTTTACGCTCTCGACGCATTCGACATCACCGGTGCGCTGACCATGACCGCGGGCCTGCGCTTCAACAGCGCCGACATCGACACCCGCGACCGCAGCGGCATCGCGCCCGAACTGAGCGGCAACCATCGCTTCAGCCGCGTCAATCCCATGGCGGGCCTGACCTGGAAGCTTGCGGACTGGATCAGCGCCTTCGGCGGCTATTCCGAAGCCAACCGCGCGCCCACGCCGCTGGAACTGGACTGCGCCGACCCCAACCTGCCCTGCCTGCTGGAGGGTTCGCTGGTGGCCGATCCGCCGCTGAAACAGGTCGTGGCGCACACCGGCGAGGCGGGCCTGCGCGGCACCACCGCCGCCATGGCCGGAACGCTGGACTGGAGCGCAGGCCTGTTCACCACCGACAGCGACAATGACATTGTCTCGCTGGCCAGCACCATTGCCGGACGCGGCTATTTCGCCAATGTGCCGCTGACGCGCCGCCGCGGCGTGGATGTGAGCGCGCGCTTCGCCGCGCCGGGATGGTCGACCTTCTTCACCTATTCCTATCTGGACGCGACCTACCAGTTCACCGGCCTTCTGGCATCGCCCAACAATCCCGCTGCCGACGCCGACGGCAATGTGCTGGTCACGCCGGGACGGCACATTCCGCTCAATCCCGCGCATCAGTTGCGAGCGGGCGCCGATGTGCAGGTTCTGGAAGGACTGTCGCTGGGCGCGGACCTGGCGGTAACCGGCGGCCAGTATTTCGACGGCGATCCGGCCAACCAGAACGCGAAACTGCCGGCTTTCTGGACGGTCAACCTGCGCGCCAGCTACCACCTGACGCCGCGCTGGGAGGTCTTTGGCCTGGTAAACAACCTGTTCGACCGCCACGATGCCACCTATGGCGCCTACTATGACGCCGATCCGGGCGACGATCCGCGCACCATTACCCTGCGCCAGCCCATCTCCGCCCAGCTGGGGATTCGCGTGGCGCTGTGAGGCTGGCAAGGACGGGCGGCTGTCTCTATATGTCCGCCCGCCATGCTGCGCCTGACCGACATCAAGCTGCCGATCGACCATCCGCCGGAGGCGCTGAAGAGTGCCATCCTGAAGCGGCTGAAGATACCTGCGGCGGCGCTGAAGGGTTTCACGGTTTTCAAGCGCGGCCATGACGCGCGCAATCGCTCGGCCATCGCCTACATCTATACCGTCGATGTGACGGTGGCCGACGAAGCCGCCGTGCTGGCACGCAAGCCCGCAGGTACGAGCCCGTCGCCCGACATGACATACCGTTTCGTGGCCCAGGCCCCGGTGCGGCCCTTCCTGCGTCCCGTCGTGGTAGGCGCAGGGCCCTGCGGACTGTTCGCGGCGCTGATCCTGGCGCAGTCGGGTTTTCGTCCCCTCATCCTGGAGCGCGGGAAGGCGGTGCGCGAGCGGACAAAAGACACCTGGGGCCTGTGGCGGCGTTCGGTGCTCAATCCGGAATCCAACGTCCAGTTCGGTGAAGGCGGCGCGGGCACCTTTTCCGACGGCAAGCTCTACAGCCAGATAAGAGATCCGCGCCATCTTGGCCGCAAGGTCCTGACCGAATTCGTCCGGGCGGGCGCGCCCGAGGAGATCCTCACCGAGGCTCACCCCCATATCGGGACCTTCCGCCTGGTCACCATGGTGGAATCGCTGCGCGCGACGATAGAGGAGCTGGGCGGGCAATACCGCTTCCAGAGCAAGGTCACCGATCTGAAAGTCATTGACGGCGCCCTCGCCGGCGTCGTGCTGGAATCAGGCGAGGAGATCGAGGCCGATCATGTGGTGCTGGCACTTGGGCACTCGGCGCGCGACACCTTCCAGGTGCTTCATGACCGCGGCGTCGCCCTTGAAGCCAAGCCCTTCTCGGTGGGTTTTCGCATCGAGCATCCGCAAGGGCTGATTGACCGTGCCCGCTATGGCCGCTCCATCCGGCAGTTGGGCGCCGCCGAATACCGGCTGGTGCATCACGCCAGGAACGGCCGCAGCGTCTACAGCTTCTGCATGTGCCCGGGCGGCACAGTGGTTGCGGCAACCAGCGAGCCGGACCGCGTCGTCACCAACGGCATGAGCCAGTATTCGCGCAACGAGCGCAACGCCAATGCCGGCATCGTGGTGGGCCTCACGCCCGAAGATTTCGCCGCTTACGGCAAGGGACCGTTGGCGGGCATCGCCCTGCAGCGGCATTTCGAAAGCGCCGCCTTTGTCGCCGGTGGCCGCAGCTATCGCGCACCCGCGCAGCTGGTGGGCGATTTTCTGACGGGCCAGCCATCCGCCGGGCTTGGCGAAGTGATGCCGTCCTATCGCCCAGGCGTGACGCCGACCGATCTTTCTCACTGCCTGCCTGATTACGCCATCGCCGCGATCGGCGAGGCGCTGCCCGCCTTCGGCCGCCAGATTAAGGGCTTTGACCGTCACGATGCCGTGCTTACAGGGGTGGAAACGCGCACCTCCTCGCCCATCCGCATCCAGCGCGGCGCCGATTTCCAAAGCCTCAACACCCGCGGCCTTTTTCCGGCAGGCGAAGGTGCAGGCTTCGCGGGCGGCATTCTGTCGGCGGCGATCGATGGTATCCGCGTGGCGGAAGCCGTCGCCACATCCATCGCCAGGGGCTAAAGGGAAATCTGCGAGCGCAGCGCGATGGCGCTGGCCGAAATATCGCCCGCCGGCGCCTCGACATGGTTCACCTGGATATTGTCGTAATCCAGCATGAAGCGCAGGCCCGCCGTGGGATACCAATTCAGTCCCACGCTCCAGATGTTCTGTTCGCCGCCTGTCACACCGCCGGCCGCCGCGCCCGCAAGGGGATCGAAGGCCAGGTCGGTATTGCTGTAGCGCGCCGCCACTTCCCACGCGCCCCATCCGTCCTTGCCCAGCGGATGATCGGGCTTGAGCCCCCGGAAGCTGGCCGAGCCCGCATCGTACCGGCGCGGCTCGCCCGTCAGCGAAACCGCCGCCATCGCATACCAGCCTGAGAAACCGGGATCGGGCAGCGCGGTACGGCGCGTGACGTCGAAATGGAAATAGCCGCCCTGGCCATAGAAGCGTCCGGACTGGGCGGCCGTTTCCAGCCCCCATTCCGTCATGCTGTCGGCATCGATGGAACCGGTATCCACGGTATTGAGGGGCGTAACCGCCACTTCCGGCCCGCTGCCCAGATCCACAGTGTTGGGCGAGCCCGCGCCCGCCGCCTTGTCGGTGAACTTGAAAACATGGGTCAGATCGGCATCCAGCAGCCATTTGAAATTATCGCCGTCGACCGCCAGGAAGGCCGCGCGGCTGACCAGCGCCTGCTGCGAGTCGAAATTGCTTGTCTGGGTCGCCTTGCGGCCGGTGAAAGCCAGTGACAACAGATAGCGTTCGCCCTGGGCCATGATGTTGAAGCCTTCGCGGCCCGGCGCGCCGGCAATGCCGCGCGCAATGTCGGCCGACGAGGCACGCTCCAGGAAAATCAGATCGCCGGAACCCGTGGAATCGTCCAGCCCGGCCGGTGGAGAGAAAGCGCCCACACGGATCGCGAAGGGCTCGAAATCATATTGGAGCGAGGCGGTGTAAATGTAACCGCTCTTCTCTATGCCGTTACCGCCGAAATCATAGGTGAAATTGTACGACCAGTCCTTCCACGCCGTGCCGACAAGGCCGACCTGGGCGCGGCGGAAATTGGTGCCGCTGTTGAGGTCGGTGCCGCGCCCTTGCGAAAAATAGCCTGCATCGAACTGCACCAGGCTGCGCAGCGAAAGCGAGAAGGCGCCGTCGCGCGACGTGACGGAGAGCCGGCCGTTGGCCAGGCTGAGGCGCGGCTGATCATCCAGCCGCTTTTTCAGGTCGGCATATTGGCCGCTTTGCGCGCGCCGGACATCGGCGAGCTGCGTGGCGGTGACGGCCGGCTGGGCCGCGGCGGCCTGCTGGCGGCGCATCTGGTCGAGCTGCTCGCGGACATCACGCAACTGCTGTTCGACAGCGGTGATGCGCGAATCCGATGCCGCCGCCTGTCCCGCCGCCAGGGCGGTTGCCGTCATGGCGGGTGCGATCAACACCGCCGCGGCCCCCAGCATAATTCGCGGCAATGTTTGCATGGCTTTCCCCTCAAGCGAATCGGCCTGCCCCTCTTTACATGGCCTGCCTCGCCGGGTGCAAAACGCCAATGACGCGGGTGCGCCCGGGAGGGGTTGTCCGAACCGCCCCAGACGCGACAGCTTGCGACATTCCTGATGCTGCGCCGGCCATGTGTTTGCCTCTATACTTGCACGGCAATCGGCGTTGCGGGCCTGACGGAGCTGCAGGATCGCCCTTGGGGAACCCCGTGCTGAAAATCGCGCTCAAAAGGATCGGAGCCGGCCAGCGGGCGGTGCGCGCATGACCTGGATCGTCAAGGTCGCGCTCGACCGGCCCTATACCTTCATCGTCCTGGCCCTTCTGATCCTGATCTTCGGGCCGTTGGCGGCGATAAGGACTCCCACCGACATCTTCCCCAATATCGGCATCCCGGTGATCGGCGTCGCCTTCAACTTCACCGGCCTGTCGCCCGACGAGATGGCGGGCCGCATGATCGCGCCCTATGAGCGCATCCTGTCCACCACCGTCAACGACATCGAGCATATCGAGAGCCAGTCGATGGCCGGCATGGGCATCGTCAAGATATTCTTCCAGCCCGATGCCGATATCCGCACCGCCACCGCCCAGGTCACCTCGGTGTCGCAGACCACGCTGCGCCAGTTTCCCGCCGGCGCCCAGCCGCCGCTGATCCTGAACTTCAATGCCGCCACCGTGCCGGTGATCCAGCTTGCCATGTCCAGCGACGTCCTGTCGGAACAGCAGGTGCTGGACCTGACCATGAACTTCATGCGCGCGCGCCTGACGACGGTGCGCGGCGCCGCCGTGCCCTATCCCTATGGCGGCAAGACCCGCCAGGTGCAGATCGACCTGGATCCCCAGGCGATGCAGGCCAACGGCCTGTCGGCGGCCGACGTGCAGGCCGCCTTCGCAGAGCAGAACCAGATCACGCCCACCGGCTCCATCAAGATCGGCAGCTACCAGTATGTTGTGAAGCTGAACAATGCGGCCAGCACCATCGCCGAGATGAACAACCTGCCGGTCAAGACGACGGACGGCGCCACCGTGCTTTTGCGCGACGTCGCCCATGTGCGCGACGGCAGCCCGCCCCAGACCGGCGTGGTGCACGTCCGCGGCAAGCGCGCCGTGCTGTCCACCATCCTGAAGAACGGCAACGCATCGACCCTGGATGTGGTGCAGAACATCAAGAACCTGATCAAGGTACTCAAGACCCAGTTGCCCGAATCCCTGCGCATCGACGTGCTTAACGACCAGTCGCTGTTCGTGAAGGCGGCCGTCAACGGCGTGATCCGCGAAGGCGCGGTAGCCGCGGCGCTGACCAGCCTGATGATCCTGCTGTTCCTGGGCAGCTGGCGCTCCACCGTCATCATCGCCACTTCCATTCCGCTGGCGGTGCTGTCGGCCCTGATCGGGCTGTGGGCCACGGGCCAGACGCTGAACATCATGACCCTGGGCGGGCTGGCGCTTGCGGTGGGCATCCTGGTCGACGACGCCACCGTCACCATCGAGAACATCAACTGGCATCTGGAGCATGGCAAGGGCGTCTATGACGCCATCATGGACGGCGCGCGCCAGATCGTGCAGCCCGCCTTCGTCTCGCTGCTGTGCATCTGCATCGTCTTCCTGCCGATGTTCCAGCTCACCGGCGTGGCCGGCTACCTGTTCGTGCCCATGGCGATCAGCGTGGTCTTCGCCATGATCGCCTCCTTCATCCTGTCGCGCACCCTGGTACCGACCATGGCACACTATCTGCTGAAGCCGCACACCCGGGCCGCCGATGGAGGCAAGCACGCCCCGCCCCACCTTCTGGGCCGGCTGCAGCGCCGCTTCGAGAACGGCTTCGAGGAGATGCGCGAGCATTATCGCAACCTGCTGGCACTGGCGATGACCGCCCGGCGCGCCTTCCTGATCGGATTTCTGGCGCTGGTCGCGGCCTCCCTGCTGCTGGTCCCCTTTCTGGGCGAGGACTTCTTCCCCGCGGTCGACACCGGCCAGATCACTCTGCATGCCCGCCTGCCCGCGGGCACGCGCATCGAGGACATGACTCGCCAGTTCGACCGGATCGAGCAGGCGGTGCGCAAGGTGATCCCGCCCGGCGAGATAGACGCCATGGTGGACAACATCGGTGCCCCGCGCAGTTCGATCAACACGATCTACAACAATTCGGGGCTGGTGGGCGCCCAGGACGGCGAAGTCTATATCAGTCTGAAGGCGGGCCACCGCCCCACCGCCGGTTATGTGCGCCGCCTGCGTGAGCTGCTGCCGCGCGCTTTCCCAGGCACCATGTTCTATTTCCCGCCGGCCGATATCGTCAGCCAGATTCTGAATTTCGGCTCGCCCGCGCCGATCGACGTGCAGGTGGCCGGCACCAGGCTTGAGGATTCCACCGCCTTCGCCCGCCGATTGCAGGGCCAGTTGCGCGACGTGACCGGCATCGCGGACCTGCGCATGCAGCAATCCAATTCCTATCCCCAGCTCAACATCAATGTGGACCGCACGCGCATGGCCGGCTATGGCCTGGTTGAGAGGGATGTCACCAACGCGCTGGGTACAAGCCTGGCCGGCACCTCGCAGTCGGCGCCGAATTTCTGGCTGAATCCCAAAAACAACGTGTCCTATCCGATGGTGGCACAGACGCCGGAATACCGCATCGACACCCTGGCGGCGCTGGAGAACCTGCCCATCACCGGCTCGCAAGGCCAGTCGCTGGTTCTGGGCGGCCTGGCCAAGATCACCCGCAGCCATGCCAACACCGTCGTCACCCATTACGACATCATGCCCACCATCGACCTTTACGCCGCCCCGCAGGGCCGCGACCTGGGTGCCGTCGCCCACGATGTCCGCAAGGTCATTGATGCCAACAGGCAGTACCTGCCGCGGGGGGCAACCGTTACCGTGCGCGGGCAGGTGCAGACCATGGAAAGCGCCTTCTCGGGCCTTTTCTTCGGCATTCTGGCCGCGGTGCTGCTGATCTATCTGCTGATCGTGGTGAACTTCCAGTCCTGGACAGACCCGTTCGTCATCATCACCGCCCTGCCCGCCGCATTGGCCGGCATCGTCTGGATTCTGTTCGTCACCGGCACCACCTTGTCGGTCCCGGCGCTGACCGGCGCCATCATGTGCATGGGCGTGGCAACCGCCAATTCGATCCTGGTGATTGCCTTTGCACGCGAACGGCTGGCGGTGCACGGCGACGCGGTGCTGGCGGCGGTCGAGGCCGGCTTTACCCGCTTCCGCCCCGTCATGATGACCGCGCTGGCCATGATCATCGGCATGACGCCCCTGGCGCTGGGCCTGGGCGAGGGCGGCGAGCAGAACGCCCCGCTGGGCCGGGCGGTTATCGGCGGCCTG
>JBEHXB010000045.1:0-11409 GCA_048498895.1 Pseudomonadota bacterium | reverse complement strand
GATCTACCTCAACGGCAAGCCGAGCTACCGGCTGGAGAACACCGACCTGGTCGAGCACATCGTCCAGCTCTGCGAGAAGAAGGCCGCCGAGATCGAGGCCGAGCACAACGGCACCGCCGAGCCGGAGCCGCTGGAAGCGGCGCAGTAGGTGAGGAGCGTTTCGCGTAGCGAACGAATTGGTCCGGTGGACCAATTCGAGCGACGAACGCCCCGAGCTTGAGCGAGGGGCCGTCCGGTACAAACTGGAACCCCGAATAAATGATCCCCGCCGCCAAACTCGACCGCCTGATCGACCGCTTCGCCGCCATCGAAAGTGAGATGGCGTCCGGCGTGGCTGGCGAGGCGTTCGTCAAGCTCAGCCGCGAACACGCCGAACTCGCGCCGGTGATCGAGACCGCGCGCGCCTGGCGCGCCGCCCGGTCCGACCTGGAAGGGACCGAGGCGTTGATCGCCGATCCTGCCACCGACAGCGAAATGCGCGCGATGGCCGAGGAAGAACGCGCCGATCTGAAAGCGCGCCTGGAACAGCTCGACCATGACCTGCGCATCGCGCTGCTGCCGCGCGATGCCGCCGACGACTCCTCTGCCATCATCGAAATCCGCGCCGGCACCGGCGGCGACGAGGCCGCCCTGTTCGCCGGCGACCTTCTGGGCATGTACCAGCGCTATTGCCAGCTTCAGGGCTGGAAAACCGAAATTCTCTCGCTGTCGGAAAGCGACCTGGGCGGCTTCAAGGAGGCCATGCTGGAGGTCGAAGGCCGCGGCGCCTATGCCAGGCTGAAGTTCGAAAGCGGCGTCCACCGCGTCCAGCGCGTGCCGGAAACCGAGAACCAGGGTCGCATCCACACATCCGCCGCCACGGTCGCCGTGCTGCCCGAAGCCGAGGATGTCGATGTGGAGATCAACGAAAAGGACCTTCGTATCGACACCTATCGCGCCCAGGGCGCGGGCGGCCAGCACGTCAACAAGACCGACAGCGCGGTGCGCATCACCCATATCCCCACCGGCACCGTGGTGGCGATGCAGGAGGAAAAATCCCAGCACAAGAACCGCGCCAAGGCGATGATGCTGCTGAAAGCTAAGATCTACGACGCCGAGCGACGGCGCGTGGACAGCGCGCGCGCATCCGAGCGCAAGAGCCTGGTCGGGTCCGGCGACCGCAGCGAGCGCATCCGCACCTACAATTTCCCGCAAGGCCGTGTCACCGACCATCGCATCAACCTGACGCTCTACAATCTGCCCCGCATCATTTCCGGCGACGAGTTGGGCGAGATCATCGACGCACTGGTCGCCCAGGACCAGGCCGACCGGCTGGCCGAATATGAGGCGGAGCTGGCGTGACATTCGACGAAGCCGTGGGGCGCCTGGCGGCGGCGGGCATCGACAATCCTCGCGCCGAGGCCCGGCTGCTTCTGGCCCATGCGCTGGGCACCAGCCGCGATGCCACACTGTCCGCACCGCCGCTGACGCCGGATCAGGCGGCCCATTTCGAGGCCATGGTCGCCCGCCGGGCCGCGCGCGAGCCCTTGGCCTATATCACCGGCCGCAAGGAATTCTGGAGCCTGGACTTCGCCGTGGGCCCCGGCGTCCTGGTGCCGCGCCCCGACACCGAGACGCTGATCGAGGAGGCGATCCGCCTTTACCCGGATCGCAGCCTGCCGCTGGCCATTGCCGACCTGGGCACCGGCTCTGGCGCCATCCTGATCGCGGCGCTGAAAGAGTTCCCGAACGCCAGGGGCATCGGCTTTGAATCGTCTTCGCAAGCCTTCCTCTGGGCCTGCCGCAATGCGCATGCGCTGATGCCGGGCCGTGCCGAGATTCGCCTGGCTGACTGGACGGCCGCGCGGGGCCCCTTCGACCTGATCTTCTCCAATCCGCCCTACATTGCCTCTGCTGAGATCGGCACGCTGGAGCCCGATGTGCGGGACCATGAACCGCGTGCCGCACTGGATGGCGGGCCGGACGGCCTGGACGCCTACCGCGCGCTGGGGCGGCTGCTGCCGGGCCTGCTGAAGCCGGGCGGCCACGCCCTTGTCGAGATGGGCGCCGGGCAGGCGGGCGCCATGGAACTTTTGTTCCCGCGCCTGCGGGTCCTGCGCCTCGCTCCCGACCTGGCGGGCGTGCCCCGGGCCCTGGTCCTGAACAGGCCCCGGCAAGAGCATTGAATTTTTTCAGGGATTCCGCGCTTGGAAACCGGAAGGCAATCCGCTAGTTTGCTACCAAGAGGGATCGAGAGATTCCGCCTGCGTCGCTTCAGAGGAGCGGATGCGCGGGGAAGGGCCGGCAGCAAGAGCCGCCGGGCAGGGGACCGTCAAAGAGAACCACATGACCTGCTGACTGGCAGCGCTGCAAGGCGCCATGCCGATAAGCGGGGAAAGACAGTTTCGGAACCAGAGCAAGCAATGGGGCACAAGTGAATCGTTCACGCAGAGGCGGCCGCAAGCCCAAATACAGCGGTGGTGGTGGCGGCGGCGGCAGCAGCAATGGCGGCGGCGGCGGAGGCGGAGGCTTCAATCCCAATCGCACCTATGACTCCAGCGGCCCGGAAGTGAAGATTCGCGGCTCGGCCAGCCATGTCTACGAGAAGTATCTTCAGCTGGCGCGCGACGCCAACTCCTCGGGCGACCGGGTGATGGCTGAAAATTATCTTCAGCACGCGGAACATTACTACCGCATCATGGCGGTTACCGCGGCCCAGCAGGCCCAGTATCAGGCTCAGCAGGCCCAGAGTCGCTCCGCCCAGCAGGGTGGCGCAGAAGGCCAGCCACCTGTCTCCCAGCCACAGGGCGCCAGCACGCCGTCCTTCTCGCTGACAGAGGGCGCGGGCGAGGAAGCCGGCGAAGAGGCCGAGGCATCCTGACCGGGTTTGTGCTGCCGCAAGGCCGTGCCTAACCCCCTGTGTGAACTTGGGACTTGCAGCCCCGGTTCCGCTTTCCCATATCTGCCGGGAACGGTGCTTGAAAAGGACCGTATCTTAGGTCTGCGCCCATCCGGGGCAGGCGGGAGGCAATATGGATATCGAAAAATTCACGGAGCGTTCGCGCGGCTTCATTCAGTCCGCGCAATCCCTGGCCCTGCGCGAGGGCAACCAGCAATTCACCCCCGAGCATCTTCTCAAGGTCCTGATTGACGATGAGGAGGGATTGGCCGCCCGGCTGATCAATGCCGGCGGCGGCCGCCATACCCAGGTGCGCAGCGGCGCCGAAGCTGCCGTGAAAAAGCTGCCCAAGGTCAGTGGCGGTTCGGGCCAAGTCTATCTGGCCCAGGAAACGGCGCGCCTGCTCGATAATGCCGAGCAGATCGCCAAGAAGGCCGGCGACAGCTTCGTCACCGCCGAATATCTGCTGCTGGCGCTGGCCATGGCGGCGGGCACGGAAAGCGCGCGTGTCCTGAAGGATGCCGGCGTCACGCCGGCGGGCCTCAACGCGGCGATCGCCGAGCTGCGCAAGGGCCGCACCGCCGACAGCGCCACGGCCGAAAACGCCTATGACGCACTCAGGAAATACTCCCGCGACCTGACCGAACTGGCGCGCACCGGCAAGCTGGATCCGGTGATCGGGCGCGATGAGGAGATCCGCCGCACGATCCAGGTCCTGTCCCGCCGCACCAAGAACAATCCGGTGCTGATCGGCGAGCCCGGCGTGGGCAAGACCGCCATCGCCGAAGGCCTGGCGTTGCGCATCGTCAATGGTGACGTGCCGGAATCGCTGCGCGACAGGAAGCTGATGGCCCTGGACATGGGCGCGCTGATCGCCGGCGCCAAGTTTCGCGGCGAGTTCGAGGAGCGGCTGAAGGCGGTGTTGAACGAGGTCACCTCCTCCAACGGCGAGATCATACTTTTCATCGACGAAATGCATACCCTGGTCGGCGCCGGCAAGGCGGACGGGGCGATGGATGCCTCAAACCTGATAAAGCCCGCGCTGGCGCGCGGCGATCTGCACTGCATCGGCGCAACCACGCTGGACGAATACCGGAAATATGTGGAGAAGGACGCCGCGCTCGCCCGTCGCTTCCAGGCAGTGTATGTGGGCGAGCCGACGGTGGAAGACACGATTTCGATCCTGCGCGGCCTGAAGGAAAAGTACGAACTCCATCACGGCGTCCGCATAACGGACAGTGCCCTTGTGGCGGCGGCGACCCTGTCCCACCGCTACATCACCGATCGCTTCCTGCCCGATAAGGCCATCGACCTGATGGACGAGGCAGCGTCTCGTCTGCGCATGCAGGTCGATTCCAAGCCCGAGGCGCTCGATGAACTGGACCGCCGCATCATCCAGCTCAAGATCGAGCGGGAGGCGCTGAAGAAGGAATCCGACAAGGCATCCAGGGACAGGCTGGTGGCGCTGGAAAAGGAGTTGGCGGATACGGAGGAGCAGTCCGCCACTCTCACCGCCAAGTGGCTGGAAGAGAAAAAGGAAGTCGCCGACGTACAGTCGCTGAAGGAAAAGCTGGACCACGCCCGCAGCGACGCGGAAGTGGCGCAGCGCAAGGGCGATTTTGCCCGCGCCGGCGAGCTGACCTATGGCGTGATACCCGACCTGGAACGCCAGTTGAAGGCGATCGAGGAAAAGGAGTCATCCGGCAACGCGCTGGCGGCCGAGTCCGTGACCGCCGAGCATGTCGCCCAGATTGTTTCGCGCTGGACCGGCATTCCCGTCGACAAGATGCTGGAAGGCGAACGCGAAAAGCTGCTGCACATGGAAGCTTCGCTGGAACGACGCGTGGTCGGCCAGGACGATGCGGTGCGGGCCATAGCCAATGCGGTGCGCCGCGCCCGCGCCGGCCTTCAGGATCCCAACCGGCCCATTGGCTCTTTCCTGTTTCTGGGCCCTACGGGTGTCGGCAAGACCGAACTGACAAAGGCACTGGCTGCCTTCCTGTTCGACGATGACACCGCAATGGTGCGCATCGACATGAGTGAGTTCATGGAAAAGCACGCCGTCGCCCGCCTGATCGGCGCCCCGCCCGGTTATGTCGGCTATGAGGAGGGCGGCGTTCTCACCGAAGCGGTGCGCCGCCGGCCTTATCAGGTGATCCTGTTCGACGAGGTCGAAAAGGCGCACAGCGACGTGTTCAATGTGCTGCTGCAGGTGCTGGATGACGGCCGGCTGACCGATGGCCAGGGCCGCACCGTGGATTTCAAGAACACGGTGATCATCCTCACGTCCAACCTGGGGACGGAATTCCTGGGAACGGGCGAGGACGAGACCAAGGGCCGCGCCCAGGTGATGGCGGCTGTCCGCGCACATTTCCGCCCGGAATTTCTCAATCGGCTGGACGAGATCATCCTGTTCCACCGCCTGACGCGGGCGAACATGGACAAGATCGTCGATATCCAGGTCGGACGGCTCCAGAAGCTTCTGGCCGACCGCAAGATCGAGATCGCGCTGGACGAGAAGGCCCGCCACTGGCTGGGCAATGCCGGCTATGACCCGGTTTATGGCGCCCGGCCATTGAAACGGGTGATACAGCGCCGGCTGCAGGATCCCCTGGCCCAGCTGATCTTGGAAGGCAAGGTCGGTGAGGGCGACACGGTGGAGGTCAGCGCCACCAAGACCGGCCTGACCATCGACGGCGTGGAATTCGCCGTGGGAACGGACGGACTGGTGGAAACTCCCCCGGCCGGCATGGCGCTGAACTGACGCGGGGCCCTGCTATTTTGCCTTGGCCTGCCTCAGATCGGTGGCGATGTCGGCGACCTTCGTCTCCAGCGGCGTCGTCGCGATCAGGTTGTCGATCTTCAACCGCTGTTCCTGGAACTTGCGGAGCAGCGCACCGACCAGTTGGCGGCCTTGTGCCATCTTCACGGTCAGCGGATTGACCTGCTTGCTGTTGATGCGAATCTCGTAATGCAGGTGCGGACCGGTGGTCAGGCCCGTGTTGCCGCTATAGGCGAATATCTGGCCCTGGCGCACGCGCGCGCCCCCGCGCATGCCCGGTGCGAAGCGCGACAGGTGGCCATAGGCGGTGGCATAGCCGTTGCCGTGCCTTATGATGACGAAATTGCCATAGCCATGGGCGCGGCCCATGAACTGGATCGTGCCCGAGCCGGCCGCCATCACCGGGGTGCCCACTGGCACCGCAAAGTCCACGCCCTTGTGCATGCGGGTATATCCCAGCACCGGATGAAAGCGCGATCCGAACCCGGATGAGATGCGCGCGCCGTCCACCGGCGTCTTCATCAGCATCCCCTTGGCGGACTCGCCCCTGGGGTCGAAATACTCGGCGGGCTCGGCCTGATCGGGCTGGAAGCGGTACATGGCGATCTGCTTTCCGCCCAGGTCCATCATGGCATAGGAGATGTCGCCGTATTTCGCCGGCTGTCCTTCCGGCGTGTAGTAATAGTCGTAATAGACCTCAAAACGGTCGCCGGGGTGCAGGTCACGCTGAAAGTCGACCTTGTAGGAGAACATCCGGATCATGTCGACGACGACATCGGCGGGAATGCCGGCCTGCATCGCGGCCAGATAAAGACTTGAATCGATCGTCCCGCCCGCGCGGTGCCGGTGCACCTCAAGCTGCTTGGTCACCTTCTCGGCGGTGAATCCGCCCTCGGTGGTGCGTGTGACGGTGATTTCCTGCTCGATGGTCGGGGAAAAATGCAGGGACAGAAGCCGCGAGATCGGCTGCGAGTCCTCCGGCGTGGAATCGCTGTCGTCATTATCCTCGTCCACCGGCACCACGACCGGTTTGCGGTTGACCATCACGACGGTTGTCTTGGGCTTGGCGCGGGGCGCGGCCCTGGTGCCGCCGCTGGCGTCGATGACCTGGGCGACGGAGTAGGTGATGTCGAAACTCTGGCCCGTCCTCAGTCCGCGCGGATCGAAATCCTTGCCCAGCGCGGTGACCACGCCATTGGCGTCCTGCGCCGAGATGCCGACGTCCTCCAGCATGCCCACCAGCGTGTCGCCCGCATCCAGGGTGACGGTTCGACTTTCCACGCCCGGTTCGGGATTTGCCTTGTCGGCATTGTCGGGCGCGGCGGCGGGCTCGCCGGCGTGCATCAGCCGCTGGAACAGGGCGTAAGGCAGGGAGGCGCGGCCGGGAGCCACCATCGGGCGCGAGACCGGCATAACCCCCATCGCCATCCAGGCGACGGCGCCGGCGACGACCAGGGTTGTTGCGGTGGAGACGGCGGCCCAGCGGCCGTCGGTGGTGGCAAGCGCCTCGCCAGTGCTCTTCATCCGGCGGCGCAGCCGGCCGCTAAAAGTCCGGGATCGAGCAGGTTGTGCAATAAAATCGCGGATTCGCTGGTCCACGCTGGCTCCGTTATTGCCGGGAGACGCAACGGATCGTGTCCCCCGACACGCCGGTTGCAACCCAGCCCCAAATCAGTTTGCGTTTGCCCGCCGCTCATCCCAAGCACGCGACCGAATCCCTTATAACCGTCACACCCCTGGTGGGGTCAACCCCTCGTTTCTGGTAAGGAATTGTTCCATCTGGGAAATCTCCGCTCGCGACGTCGGGCCGTGCGCCCTTCAGAAGACCCGCGGCTCCCGACGCCTGCGCGGTTTGCATTATAGTGAAGCAGTTATTAATGAATAATTCACATTAGGTTGACGTGCCCAAGCCCTTGAAATCCACCGGTATCGCACTGGCGTTACTGCTATCGGCTGCGCCCGATGCCTGGGCCTGGGGGACCGAAGGCCATGAAGTGGTCGCAGCTCTCGCGGCGCGCGCGTTGACCGCGAGGGCCGCCGCACAAGTGGAGAGGCTGCTTGGCGGACCGGCGCAGGCCGCCATGATTGCCGATGCCAACTGGGCTGACGAGATTCGCGACCAGCGCCGGGAAACGGGCCGCTGGCACTTCGTGAATATTCCCGCGTCGGCGCCCGGCTATGACGCCCGGCGCGATTGCCCGCGCGGCGATTGCGTGGTCGTGCAGATCGGCCGCGACCTGGCGGTACTTGGCGACCGGCGGGCATCGCGCGCGGCACGTGCCGAGGCCTTGCGGTTCCTGATCCATCTGGTCGGCGACATCCACCAGCCTCTGCATACCGCGGACAATGGCGACCGCGGCGGCAACGACATCCATTTGCGCTTCAGGGGACGGGATATCTCGATGCATCACCTGTGGGACATGCAGCTTGTCGAAGCGTCGGGGCGCGACCCGATCGCGCTGGCCGGGTTCATGGCTGCCGCCGTGCCGCCCGCGACGTGGCATGCCTGGCAGTCGGGCACTCCCGCGGCATGGGCCGACCAGTCCCTGCACCTGGCGCAAAGCGACATCTACGGGCTGACGAAGGGGCGTCGGAGCGTGCGGCTGGGCCGCGACTATATCGCCCGGGAGGCGCCGGTGGTGCGTATCCAGCTTGCCCGCGCCGCCGCGCGCCTGGCCTGGCTCATCAACCGGACGCTGGGCTAGCTAATCCGCCGCGCGGATCATGTTGCGCACCATCGGATAGATCTGCGTTTGCCAGCGCGAGCCCGAGAAGATGCCGTAATGGCCCACGCCCGGCTGCACATAGTGCTTCTTGCGGGTGGACTTGATGCCGGAGCACAGGTCCTGGGCGGCCATGGTCTGCCCAAGCCCGCAGATGTCGTCCCGCTCGCCCTCCACCGTCAGCAGCCAGGCCTTGCGGATGGCGGAAGGATCGATCCTGCGGTCGCGATAGGTGGCGATGCCCCGGGCAAGATGGTATTCCTGGAACACCTTCTGCACTGTCTCCAGATAGAATTCCTCTGCCAGGTCCGCGACCGAGAAATATTCGTCATAGAAGCGCCGGTTGGCATTGGCCTTGTCCATCTCGTCCTTCAGGATATGCCCGAACAGGTCCATATGGGCACGGACATGGCGGGCGATGTTCATGGTCAGGAAGGCCGACAACTGCAGGAAGCCGGGATAGACGCGGCGGTAGGCACCAGGATAGCGAGCTGGCACGCTGGTGATCAGGTTGGTCGCGAACCATTCCAGCGGATGTTCATTGGCAAGAACGTTGACGCGGGTGGGACTGATCCTCGCATCCACCGGGCCCGCCATCAGCGTCAGGCTGCGTGGGCAGGCCGGATGATCGTCCTCGGCCATCAGCGCCGTGGCCGCCAGGATGGACGGGCAGGGCTGGCAAACCGCGATCGCATGTACGCCTTCGCCGATGTGATCGAAGAACGCTATCAGGTGGTCGATATATTCATCGGTGCCGAAGCGGCCTTCCGACAGCGGCACATCGCGCGCGCTTTTCCAATCCGTGATGTAGACGTCGTGGTCGACGACAAGGGCCTGCACGGTGCTTCGCAAAAGGGTCGCGAAGTGGCCGGCCATGGGCGCGACCACGAGGACGCGAGGCTGGGAAACGCCCTCCTTGCGAAAATGCACCAGGTTGCCGAACGGTCTTGCCAGGGCGACTTCCTCGACAATTTCGGTCAGCGCACTTCCCACCTGAACCGGCTGGATATTGTATGCCGGCCGCTCATGAATCATGCGGCCGCGCGCGAATATCTCCGCTCCCGCCGCGGCGCAGCGCATCAGGTAATTGGCGGCGGGACCGGCCAAGGTTTCGCTGAGCGCGGCCTGCGTTAGCTCGGCCGCGGCCCGGAAGGGGGCCAGGAAGTCCTGCTGGGCCTGGTAGGCGTCGTAAAACATGTTCCGCTTCTGGGCCCACTCCTGGTGCGGCCGCCAGGACCGTTACACGAAAAGCCTTTAACTTCCCTCAACCCCCATGCTGCAATGCAAAAAAACCCTTGTCAACGTGACAGAACCGACGAAGATGGGACCCATGAGCGATGCCGTCCTGACGATATCGAGCAAGAACTACTCCTCCTGGTCGCTGCGGGGATGGCTTCTGTGCCGGATGGCGGGGCTGGAATTCCGCGAACAAATCCTTTCCAACGACGATCCGGACACCCGCCGCGAACTTTTGCTGCTTTCGCCGTCCTTCCTGGTGCCCCGGCTGGTTCACAATGGACTCAGGGTTTGGGACACGCTGGCGATCGCCGAATATCTGAATGAGGTTTTCCCCAAGGCGGGGCTTCTGCCCAGGGTGGCTGGGATGCGCACCCACTGCCGCTCCATCTCGGGCGAGATGCATTCCGGCTTCGCCAACCTGCGGTCGGCGCTGCCGATGAACCTGAAAGCGCATTACCCGGGGTTCAGGATCTGGGCCATGGCCCAGGCCGACATCGACCGCATCGTGACCGTCTGGCATGAGTGCCTTGGCCAGTATGGCGGGCCCTATCTGTTCGGCGAGACCCCGACCCTGGCGGACGCGATGTACGCGCCCGTTACCACGCGTTTCCAGACCTATGACGTGAAGCTGGACAGGGTCTGCGCGGACTATTGCGAGACCATCCTGGCGCTGCCCGACATGATGGATTGGTTCGAGGCCGCGCGCGCCGAGCCCGACGCGGTCGAGGAACTGGAAGCGGAATTCTGATCTTTCCAAATCCGCGCAGCTTTCATATCGTTCGCCCCAAGGGTAGGGGCAATGAAGAAGGTCATTCTGACAGCGCTGCTGATGGCGGCGGGGACGGCGCCTGTTCACGCCGGCGGATACACATTCCTCAATATCGGCATCAACCTCCTCAATCAGGACCGTTATGCCGATTCCGTTCCATGGTTCGACAAGGCGCTGGCGGCCGGCGACCTGCTGCCCGACCAGATACATGTGGCGCGTCTCGACCGCGGAATGGCGCGCGTCGAAACCGGCGATTATGCGAAAGCAGCCGAGGATTTCACGGCGGCGCTTGCCCTGCGGCCCGATGCCACCCCGACACTGATGCTCCTGGCCTATGCCCACATCGGGGCCGGCGAGAACGACAAGGCGATCGCGGAAATAGCCCAACTCAAGAAAAAAGGCACTGCCGGATACCGCATGCGCTACGACAGCGGGCTCCTGGAATGGGCATTGGAGCGCTACAACGAGGCTGGTGAGGATTTCAAGGCCGCAGCCGATGACGGCTATAGCTACGCCTGGCTCTGGCAGCAGATGGTCAACCTCAAGCTGGGCAGGCCGGTCACGTCCTATCGCGGCATGTCCGCGGCCATTCCGGGCGAGCACCGACGTGTGAAAATCCGGACCGGTTGGCCGGAAACCGTTGTGGATTTCTATCTGGGAAACGCGACGGAGCAGGACGTCTTCGATGCCGTCGGTGAGGCTGCGGCGCAGACCGGCCGCGCCTGCGAGGCTAATTTCTACGTTGCGGAATGGCGGGAGCTGCACGGCGACGCCGCCGGCGCCAGG
Organism: Pseudomonadota bacterium; assembly: GCA_048498895.1. Classification (GTDB taxonomy): domain Bacteria; phylum Pseudomonadota; class Alphaproteobacteria; order Micropepsales; family Micropepsaceae; genus Rhizomicrobium. Next base: position 232 of record JBEHXB010000045.1, on the reverse strand, counting down.
CCGCTGTTGCAGAAAGCGGCGCAGGATTGCCCTTCCGAGTATGAGGAAAAACGCATGTCCACCCTGGAACTGAAGAAACTGCCATGATGCTGCGCGCCGCCATCGCGCTCGCAGCCTTGATGATCGTGCCATGCGCGCGGGCAGCGGATGCGCCGGACTGCCGCCTGATGCGCTATGCCGCCATTCCCTTCACCACCATCGCGGACGGGCGCATCGCGATTCCGGTCGGGGT
>JBEHXB010000044.1:0-11546 GCA_048498895.1 Pseudomonadota bacterium | reverse complement strand
AACGAGACCGGTGGAATTTTAGCGAATTTGCTACAGAAATTCCTAAATCGGCTGTAATGCTCAATCGGTCCAAAAATGGGGAATCCAATGATCCGCACACTATCATTTTCCGTTGCCGGCTGGCTTGCCATATCGGCCGTACCGGCCCTGTCAGCGGAAATCCTGATCCACGATGCCAAGTCCCAGCCAGAAAGCTTGAGCATCGCGGCCAACGGCGACCTTTATGTCGGCAGCGCCAGCTCGCCCTTCGTCTACAGGGTCAAGAAGGGTTCGACCACCGCGGAGCAGTTCATTGACGCCAGCGCCGAGGGCCCGGGCACGTTCTTCTTCGGCCAGCTCGTTGATAACGCGGCCAACACCCTGTGGACCTGTCAGCTCACTCCGGTCGCCGGCGTCACGCCTGTCCAGCGCCACACCGCGCTGCGCGGCTTCGATCTTGTCACCGGCAAGGAAAAGCTGCGCTGGAATCTGCCGGGTGACAACAGCACCTGCAACGACATCGCCATTGGCCCCGACAGGGCGCTCTACATCTCCGACACCGCCAATGCCCGGATATTCCGCATGGCGCCCGGCGCGACGTCGGCCGAGCTCTATCTCGAGCACCGCAACCTGACGGGCATTGACGGCCTGACCTTCCTGAACGGCACGCTCTATTTCAACAGTGTGTTCTTCAACACGCTCTGGCGCGTGCCGGTAGGTCCCGACGGCAAACCGGGCACGCCGGTCCAGATCTGGATGGATGCGCCGGTCAAGGGCATCGACGGCATCCGCGCCGCGAACGGCAAGCTGTTCCAAGCTGAGAACGGCTCGGGCAAGGTTCACAGCCTGACGCTGATGGACGGCGACCGTGCCCATGTCACAGTGTTGAAGGACGGCCTGGACACCCCAACCGCGGTCGAGCCGGCAGGCGATGTGATTTGGATCGCCAATCGCGGCGCTGGCCAGGCCATTTCCATTCCCATGCCGCATTAAGGCTGGTGGGCTGTCCGCCGGGCGGGCGACCCCGATCCGGCAGGCCTGGCTGGACGGAGGTCGGAACTTTTTTGTGCGCGGGCTGGATGGTTAAGCTGTTGTTAACCTTGGTGGGGCCATCATCCCGCCGTCTTCCTTGAAGACACCCCACCATTACCCAACGCCTTGGGGCCGGGTTCGCCCGGCCTCATTTTTTTTCGGGCGCCATCTCCGCGGAATCGTTGGGAAATTCGGGGATGAATTTCCGCTGGCCATCACAATCAAGTCGCGCTAGATAGCGCGCCCTGTTCCTCGGTAGCTCAGTGGTAGAGCAATCGGCTGTTAACCGGTTGGCCGTAGGTTCGAATCCTACCCGGGGAGCCATTCTTTCCGCCTCTCGCGGGGGTTTGCTCAATAAAGTCCCACGTTTCCGGATCGCTATTCATGCCGGACCGCAGGGCTTTTGTGGCTGGCCGCGCACCACCAGACGCCGCCAATCAGCGCCGCGATGGCGGCCGATTCGACCGTCGTGGGCCAGCGACCTGCCAGGATGAAGCTGTACAGCAGCGCGAACAGCGTCTCGAACAACACAAGCTGGGCGGTCATGGTCAGCGGCAGAATTCGGCTGGCATAATTCCAGAAGCCGTTGCCGATCACCGAGGCGCTGAGCGCGATGCCGCAGCTGGTCAGCAGGAATCGCCTCCAATCCATTTGGGGATGAACTGTGCCGGGCCACAGGAACACCGGTACGACCAGCACCAGCGCCTCCATCCCGCTCACCATACCCAGCAGCAACGACCAGTCGTGGGCGCTCACATGCGCAAGGCGACGGATGCAGCGGGCGTTGCCCACTGCAAACACCGCCCAGGATGCCAGCGCCCCTGCCGCGCACAAAAGGCCAAGCAATCGGTCCTGCCAGGGTCCTTCCGCCGCGCCGCGGGTCAGCGCGGCAAATGAGATGAGCGCCACCCCGGCCACCGCCAGCAGCAATGACGGCATCAGCCGGCGTAACGGCACCGCGCCTTCTTCCTGTGTGCCGACGATAGTGATGACCACCGGCAGGAGGCCCACGATCAGCGAGGCAGGCGCGGCACCCGCCCTCTGCACGGCCACGGCGAGAAAAATGTAATAGACGATGTTGCCCGCCAGCCCCAGCCAGACCAGCGCCCACCAGTCCGCCCGCGTGAGCTTGGCAGCCAGCCTGTGCCGCCTTGGTGCGGCCAGCACGGCCGCGATCGCACCATAGGCCAGGTAACGCGCCACCGAGATCTGGGCGGGTGAGAAATCCGGGGTCAGGCGGGGCGCCAGAAACACAAGACCCCACAGGGCGCCAGCCAACACCCCGCTTCCCACTCCCAGCACCAAATGGCGATTCATCAACCGGCCGGACCCTGGCGACTCCCGCCCAACAGCCTAGCCGCAAAATTCGGGCTTGAGCGTGCAGCCCCAACCGGCACAATGCGGCCATGCGGACGCATCTGATAATCCTGGGGCTGCTGATCGCCGGAGTGGCGCAGGCCGATATTCGGCATGAGGCCTGGCAGGTCCGCCACCAGCCCGACCGTTTCGTGGACCGGGTGTTGATGGAAGCCTTCGCCGATGCCGACAAGGGGCCGGCGCGACTGTCGCTTTTTTGCGATACCGAAAACGGATTTCGCGTCATGCTGATGCCGCACCAGGCGTTAATGCCGGAAGGCCCCGCCCAGGTCAGTTTCCGTATCGATGGCGGCGCGGCGGTGACGCTCAGCGGCAACGCCTTTGGCGACGACACGACGGACGTGGTGACCGTCTATGACACGGCAAGCATCCAGCCGGCGCTGGCGGCAGCACGGCATGTAACGATTCGTTATGCGGGCGCGGGCGGCGCATCGGGCGAACTGGGTTTCACCTTTGACGGACTGGCCGCGGGCAAGCCGGAGGTGATGAAAATCTGTCCGGTGGGTCAGCCGCGGCCTCGGTAGGACATCACGCCGGGATCAGGCAGCCACACGCCTTGGGGCAGCCTGCCGGTCTGCCAGAACACGTCGATGGGAATGCCGCCGCGCGGATACCAGTAGCCGCCGATACGCAGATATTTCGGCCGGATCGCCTTGGCGATGCGCTTGGCGATGGCAATGGTGGTGGCTTCGTGGAAGCTGCCGACATTGCGGAAGCTGGTGAGATAGAGCTTCAGCGATTTCGACTCGACGATTGCCTTGCCGGGTACATAGTCGATAACGAAATGAGCGAAATCGGGTTGACCTGTGATCGGACACAGCGTGGTGAATTCCGGCGCGGTGAAGCGAACCACATAATCGGCGTCCGGGTGCGGATTGGGCACCGCTTCCAGCACCGCCTCGTCGGGGCTTTGCGGCTGGACAACGCTGCGCCCGAGCTGGGTGAGTTTGCCTGTTTTCCTGGGGCCAGCCATTACTATGAGCCCCCCTCATAGGTGCAGGTCTGGCCGTAGGACGGGCGGCGCAGCTTTACGCGCGCAACTTCCGGTAATTGCGCCCTCGCCTTGTCGAAAATGAAGCGCGCCAGGTTCTCCAGCGTGGGCTTGGACAGGCCCTCTATCTCGTTCAGCAGCCGGTGGTCCAGCAGCTCGCGGATGGACTTGAGGACGGCGTCCACCTCGCCGAAATCGCGCAGAAAGCCGGTCTGGGGATCCGGCTCGCCCCGCAGTGTCACCTCGACATAAAAGGAATGGCCGTGCATGCGGCGATATTCCGGAGCGCCATCCAGGTAGTGGGCCGCGTCGAAGCCGAATTCTTGCGTGATCTCGATCATGGGTGCCAGGTAACCAACCGCGGGGCCGATTTAAAGACCGGGGCTTCTGACGCTTTGCCGGGCCCGGGTCAAGAATTAACGCGAAAGTGGATTGCGCCGGCCCGCCGGACAGCCAAAATGGCCTCATGATCAAAGCCTTGCGCAGCATCCTGAATTGGCTCGCGGAACCGGCCCTGGTTGGGGCGGTCATGGTGTGCGCCACCACCGCAATCGCCCAACCCTTCTATGTGCCTTCGGGCTCGATGGAGCCCACCATCCAGATCGGCGATGCCCTGCTCGGCAGTAAATTCGCCTATGGCTACAGCCGTTATTCGGTTCCCTATGGCGTCGGACCCGACGCCAGCGGGCGCCTGTTCGGACGACTGCCCCGGCGTGGCGATGTGGTGGTGTTTCGCCTGCCGCGCGATCCATCGGTGAGCTATGTGAAACGGGTAATCGGGCTGCCGGGCGATCATGTGCAGATGATCCACGGCCGGCTCGTCATCAACGGCGCGGAAGTGCCGCTGAAGCTGGCCGGCACCGGCCAGGTGGAAGAGGAAGACGGCAGCCACCGCTCCATCGCCCGTTATATCGAGACCCTGCCCGGCGGTGTGCAACATCCAATTTTCAAGTCGGGCTGGGACGGCCCGCTGGACGATACCGCCGACATGGTTGTGCCAAGGGGCCATGTCTTCATGATGGGTGACAATCGCGACAACTCGCTGGACAGCCGCGTCGCGGCCCAGAATGGCGGCGTCGGCATGGTGCCGGTTGAGAATCTGGTCGCGCGTGCTGACATCACGCTGGGCTCGGTCGATTTTCTCAATGCCCGCAATCCGGTCGGCTGGCTGACGCGAATCCGCCTGTCCCGCTTCCTGCACCTCATCTAACCGCACACCCGCCTCCCCTTCGCATGCGCCAGCAAGCAGGAAGGCAAGGAAAATTAAAGCGCGTCGTCGCCGGTTTCGCCGGTCCGCACCCGCAGCGATTGTTCCAGGTCCAGCACGAACACCTTGCCGTCGCCGATCTTGCCGGTGCGGGTGGCCTGGGTGATGGTATTGATCGCGTCATCGACACGGCCATCGGCCAGCGCGATCTCCAGCTTCAGCTTGGGCAGGAAAGCGATCTTGTATTCGGCGCCGCGATAGATTTCGGTATGGCCCTTCTGGCGGCCATAGCCGCGCACCTCGCTGACGGTCATGCCCTGGATGCCGATGGCGGTCAGCGCCTCGCGAACCGCGTCAAGCCGGTGCGGCTGGATGATGGCAACGATCAGTTTCATCTATTTCTCCTACCGCATCACGTGATAGCCGGTTTCGCCATGCGCGGCGAAGTCCAGACCGATGGTTTCGCCTTCGTGATCGATGCGCAACCCCACCGTCAGTGCGGCCAGCTTGGTGATGGCGAAGGTAACCACCGCCGACCACAGAGCAACGCTGACCACACCGATAAGCTGCGCGGAAAACTGGCCTGCCATGCCGTGCGCCGGGGGAACACCGCCCCAGCCTATCATCGACAGGAACGGCAGCAGCAGCGTGCCCAGCGCGCCACCCACGCCATGCACGCCCAGGACGTCCAGCGCGTCATCCACCTGAATCACCTGTTTCACCAGCAGCACGGCGGCAAAACAGATCCCGCCCGCCATGGCGCCCAACAGCACGGCGGCCAGCGGCCCTACCACACCCGCGGCGGGCGTGATCGCGGCAAGGCCGGCGATGGTACCGGTGACCGCGCCAACCAGGCTGGGCTTGCCGAACCTGATCCATTCGATCGCCATCCACACGATGGTCGCGGTGGCGGCCGACAGATGCGTGACCAGCATGGCCATGCCGGCATCGCCGCCCGCCGACAATGCGCTCCCCGCATTGAATCCGAACCAGCCTACCCAGAGCAGCGAGGCACCCACCATGACCATCCAGGGTGCGTGCGGCGGGCGGATGCCGTGCGGAAACTCGTGACGCGGGCCCAGCTGCACGGCGATCACGATGGCCGAGACGCCTGCCGTCACATGCACGACGATGCCCCCCGCGAAATCAATTGTCCCGCGCGCGGCCAGACAGCCGCCGCCCCACACCCAGTGCGCCACAGGCACATAGACCAGCAGAAGCCACAGACCGGAGATCAGCAGCACCGCACCGAAGCGGATGCGTTCGACATAGGAGCCCACGATCAGCGCCGGGGTGATGACAGCAAAGGTCATCTGGAACATCACGAAGACGCTCTCCGGAATCGCCAGGCCCGGGTGGGCAGCCGCGCGATCGATATGGGCCAGCAGGAAAGCATGCGTGTCGCCGATCCAGGCTCCGTTACCGCTGAAAGCCAGGCTGTAGCCGGCCAAAAACCACAGCAACGACGCCAGGCATGCCACCGCGAAACACTGGACCAGGACCGACAGGATGTTCTTGGCCTGGACCAGGCCACCATAGAAGAGGCCGAGAGCAGGCAGCGTCATCAGCAGCACCAATGCCGTGGCGCTGATCATCCAGGCCGTATTGCCACTGTCGATCACGTCGTTCCCCCTGCCAGATATCGTTGAATGGCCAGATTGCCCCACTTTGAACGGGGCGGCCTGTCTGCCTATTTGTTAAGCAAAATTGTCGGGGACGGCTGACACTGGCAAGGGGGTGATCTGCGGCAAAGCGACGGCAGGTGGCGGTTATCCCCTGGTCAAATGCCCGCGACAGCATGGCCACGTTGCCAATATTGCGCCTGGGTAATGCCCATGCTAACTGGCACCGCGCGCTGTGGGGTGACTCGCGGGCGCTAAAAAAAGTCAAATAAAATCAATATACTAAGCCCAAGTTCGACGGCCGCTGGCGAGGCGAAATCCCCGGAGCCGCAAAGGATGAATGTGACGAGCGAAAAGGCGGAAACGGGACTGGCAGGCCGCTACGCCACGGCCGGGTTCGAACTGGCCCAGGAACAGGGCGCGGTGGACACGGTAAGCGCCGACCTGACGACGCTGAAACGCGCCATTCACGAGAGCCCGGACCTGGCGCGACTGGTCAAGTCGCCGGTATTCGGTGCCGAAGAACAGGTCAAGGCGCTGAAACCGGTGCTGGCGCTGCTCGGCCTGTCGCCCCTGACCACCAAATTCGTGCTCACCGTCGCGCACAAGCGCCGGCTTTTCGTGCTGGAAGGCATCATCGCCGCCTATGAGCGCCTGGTGGCCCGAGCCAGGGGCGAAACCGAGGCGGAGGTCTCGGCGGCGCGCCCCCTGAAGGATGGCGAGATCGCCGAACTGAAATCCGTGCTCAAGGCGCGCCTGGGTCGCGAACCTCGTCTAAATACGCGTGTCGATCCGGCCCTGCTCGGCGGCCTGGTGGTCAAGGTCGGCTCGCGCATGATCGATACGTCTCTTCGCACCAAGCTTGATGGGCTGCGTGCGGCCATGAAAGGAAACTAGGCAATGGACATCCAGCCCGCAGAAATCTCCGCCATCCTGAAGCGCGAGATCCAGAATTTCGGCGCCGAGGCCAAGGTCTCGGAAGTCGGCGAGGTGCTGAGCGTCGGCGACGGCATCGCCCGCGTCTATGGCCTCGACAATGTGCAGGCCGGCGAGATGGTCGAGTTCCCCGGCGGCATCAAGGGCATGGCCCTGAACCTGGAAACCGACAATGTCGGCTGCGTGATCTTCGGCTCGGATTCCACCATCAAGGAAGGCGACACCGTCAAGCGCACCGGCGCCATCGTGGAAGTGCCAGTGGGCAAGGGCCTTCTGGGCCGTGTCGTCGATCCGCTGGGCAATCCCATCGACGGCAAGGGCGAGCTGACCAACGTCGCCGAGCGTCGCCGCGTGGACGTGAAGGCGCCCGGCATCATTCCGCGCAAGTCCGTGCATGAACCGATGCAGACGGGCCTGAAGGCCATCGACACGCTGATCCCGATCGGCCGCGGCCAGCGCGAGCTGATCATTGGCGACCGCCAGACCGGCAAGACCGCCGTGGCCATCGATGCCATCATCAATCAGAAGGCCGTCAACGCCGGCACGGACGAGAAGGCGAAGCTCTATTGCATCTATGTCGCCATCGGCCAGAAGCGCTCGACCGTGGCGCAGATCGTCAAGACGCTGGCCGATGCCGGCGCGCTGGACTACACGATCATCGTCTCGGCCACCGCCTCCGAGCCCGCGCCGTTGCAGTTCCTGGCGCCTTTCTCCGGCTGCGCCATGGGCGAATGGTTCCGCGACAACGGCATGCACGCGCTGATCGTCTATGACGATCTTTCCAAGCAGGCCGTCGCCTATCGCCAGATGTCGCTCCTGCTGCGCCGTCCGCCGGGCCGCGAAGCCTATCCGGGCGACGTGTTCTATCTGCACAGCCGCCTTCTGGAGCGCGCCGCGAAGCTGAACGAGGACAACGGCGCCGGTTCGCTCACCGCCCTGCCCGTCATCGAAACCCAGGCCAACGACGTGTCGGCCTATATTCCCACCAATGTGATTTCGATCACCGACGGCCAGATCTTCCTGGAGACGGACCTGTTCTATCAGGGCATCCGTCCGGCGGTGAATGTCGGCATCTCGGTGTCGCGCGTCGGCTCGTCGGCCCAGATCAAGGCGATGAAGACCGTCGCCGGCCCGATCAAGGGCGAGCTGGCCCAGTATCGCGAGATGGCGGCCTTCGCCAAGTTCGGTTCGGACCTGGACGCCGCCACCCAGAAGATGCTGGCGCGCGGCGAGCGTCTGACCGAGTTGCTCAAGCAGCCGCAGTACAAGCCCTTCGCCGTCGAAGAGCAGGTCGCCGCGATCTATGCGGGCACCCGCGGCTATCTGGACGCCTTCCCCACCAATCGGGTCCAGGCGTTCCAGGACGCGCTGCTGTCCAAGCTTAAGACCGCCTATCCGCAATTCCTCGAAGGCATTCGGAAGGAAAAGGCGCTGACGCCCGACCTGGAAGCGCTGCTGAAGAAGGCGCTGGACGAAGTTTCCAAGAGCTTCGCGTAAGGGACCTGACGCGCCATGGCATCCGTCAAGGAAATGCGCACCCGGATCGGAAGCGTGAAATCCACGCAGAAGATCACCAAGGCGCTCCAGATGGTCGCGGCGGCCAAGCTGCGCCGCGCCCAGCATGCGGCGGAAGCTGCCCGCCCCTATGCCGCGCGCATGGCCGGCGTGATCGCCAACCTGGCCGCCGGCGTGTCCGGTCCTTCGGCGCCGCTGCTGCTGGCCGGCACCGGCCGCGACCAGCGGCACCTGGTGGTCGTGGCGACATCGGACCGCGGCCTGGCCGGCGGCTTCAACTCCTCAATCGTACGCGCGGCGCGCGAGAAGATCGGCGCGCTGATCGCCGCGGGCAAGGATGTGAAGATTATCACCGTGGGCCGCAAGGCGCGCGACCAGCTCAAACGCAATTACGCCGACCGCTATATCGCCAGCTATGAGGTGGGCCTGAAGACACCCAATCTGGCGATGGTCAAGCCGATCGCCCAGCACATCCTGGACGCTTACAACGCCCGCGAGTTCGACGTGGTGACGTTGATCCATTCCACTTTCAAATCGGTGGTCAGCCAGAGCCCGCGGGTGTTGCAACTGATTCCCGCCCAGGTCGAAAGCGAGGGTCCGGCCCCCTTCTACGATTATGAACCGGACGAGGACACCATTCTGGAGGCGCTGCTGCCCCAGAACATCTCGGTGCAGATCCTTTCGGCGCTGCTGGAGAACAATGCCGGCTTCTTCGCTTCACAGATGACCGCCATGGACAACGCCACCCGCAACGCGGGCGACCTCATCAAGGCTCTGACCATCCAGATGAACCGCACCCGGCAGGCCCAGATCACCAAAGAACTTATCGAAATCATCTCCGGCGCCGCCGCCGTCTAAATCGCGGCGTTAGGCGGGAGCCGGGCCGCCGCATCAAATAAGGGGCGTCAGGCGCGAGCCGGACCGCCCCAAAGGAAAGAAAGAGAACCGCCATGACCACTTCCAATGCCAAGGGCCGCCTGAGCCAGGTGATCGGCGCCGTCGTCGACGTCGTCTTCGAGGACGGCAACCTGCCTGCCATCCTGAACGCGATCGAAACCACCAACACCGATGCCAAGACCGGCAAGAAGGTGCGCCTGGTATTCGAAGTAGCCCAGCACCTGGGCGAGAATGCGGTGCGCGCCATCGCCATGGACACCACCGAGGGCCTGGTGCGCGGTCAGGAAGTGGTCGACACCGGCGCTCCGATCCGCGTGCCGGTCGGACCCGCCACCCTGGGGCGCATCATGAACGTGATCGGCGAGCCGATCGACGAAGCCGGCCCGATCAGCCACGAACACACCTCGCCGATCCATCGCGAAGCCCCCAGCTTCGCCGAACAGGCCGGCTCTGCGGAAATTCTGGTCACCGGCATCAAGGTCATCGACCTGCTCTGCCCCTACACCAAGGGCGGCAAGATCGGCCTGTTCGGCGGCGCCGGCGTGGGCAAGACCGTGACCATGCAGGAACTGATCAACAACATCGCCAAGGCCTATGGCGGCTATTCCGTGCTGGCGGGCGTGGGCGAGCGTACGCGCGAGGGCAACGACCTCTATCACGAGATGATCGAGTCCAACGTGAACGTCGATCCCAAGAAGGCGGGATCGGCCGAGGGTTCGAAATGCGCCCTCGTCTATGGCCAGATGAACGAGCCGCCGGGCGCGCGTGCCCGCGTGGCGCTGACCGGCCTGTCGGTCGCGGAGTATTTCCGCGACGTCGAGGGCAAGGACGTGCTGCTGTTCATCGACAACATCTTCCGCTTCACCCAGGCCGGTTCGGAAGTGTCGGCGCTTCTGGGGCGCATTCCCTCGGCGGTGGGCTATCAGCCGACGCTCGCGACCGAGATGGGCAACCTGCAGGAGCGCATCACCTCCACCACCAAGGGTTCGATCACCTCGGTGCAGGCGATCTACGTGCCCGCCGACGACCTGACCGACCCGGCACCTGCGACTTCGTTCGCGCACCTTGACGCCACCACCGTCCTGTCGCGCGACATCGCCTCGCTGGGCATCTTCCCGGCGGTGGACCCGCTGGACTCGACCTCCCGAATCCTGGACCCACAGGTGATCGGCGAGGAGCATTACACCGTCGCCCGCCGCGTGCAGGAAGTGTTGCAGCAGTACAAGGCGCTGAAAGACATCATCGCCATCCTGGGCATGGACGAGCTGAGCGAAGACGACAAGCTGATCGTGGCGCGCGCGCGCAAGATTCAGCGCTTCCTGTCGCAGCCCTTTTTCGTCGCCGAGCAGTTCACCAACTCGCCCGGCAAGTTCGTGGAGCTGGCCGACACCATCCGCAGCTTCAAGGCGATTGTCGACGGCGAATACGACCACCTGCCCGAGCAGGCCTTCTACATGGTCGGCGCCATCGAGGAAGTCGTGGCCAAGGCCCAGAAGATGGCCGCGGAAACCAGCAAGGCGGCTTAATCAAAACGTCCTCATGGTGAGCCCGTCGAACCATGAGGACCTCACCCTTCGACAGGCTCAGGGTGAGGAGGAGTAAAAATGGCAAATAAAATCGCTTTCGACCTGGTCTCGCCCGAGAAGCTGCTGCTTTCGGCTGAGGCCGACATGGTCACGGTGCCCGGCACCGAGGGCTATATGGGCGTCATGGCGGGGCATGCGCCTCTAGTCTCGACCCTGCGCGCCGGCATGGTCGACGTGCTGGTGGACGGCAAGGACGACCGCTATTTCATCAAGGGCGGCTTCGCCGAGATCAATCCGGAAAAGATCACGGTGCTGGCCGAGGAAGCCATTCCGATGACCGAACTGGACTTGGCCGTGCTGGACCAGCGCATCAGGGACGCGCAGGAAGACGAGATCGCGGCCAAGACCGACGGTGAGCGGCTGCGTGCGGCCCAGATGGTGGATGACCTCAAATTGGTGCGTGC
>JBEHXB010000043.1:0-11658 GCA_048498895.1 Pseudomonadota bacterium | reverse complement strand
CGCCCGGGTGATCTGCTGGCGGAAACAGTGGTGTCAGCCGGCACGACCGAAATATCCTTCCCTCACTTCGCGGGACCCCGTAAATCATAGGGGGGCCAAATTTGCAAGTGACTTGCAACTGCAATCGCAAGACGCTGTGGCATATTTACAGAATCGGAGTGTGATTTTTGCGGCTCTCATCCAGGTCGGCCGCAGCAATAGCCTGTCTTCCGCGCCTCAGACCGCCTGCTGGATCCCTGCACTGGCCGCCGGCGTCCTGGCCTGGCCGTCGATTATGACGCGGCGCTGGAACTTACCGCCCACCATGCCGCCCGGCTCGATCTTGATGGTGCGGTATTTGAGGGCCGCCGACAGCCGCCCGCCATTGCGCACCAGGACATTGTCGCAGATGACGTTGGCGCGGACCGAGCCCAGCACGGTCAGCTTGCGGCAGAAGATCACCCCGTCCACCCGGCCTGTCGGCTCGACGGTGACATGTTCGGCGAAAACCAGACCCCGAACCTGGCCATGGACGAAGGCGGTACGGGTGATCAGTTTGCCTTCGATGCCCGTGCATTCGTCGATGATGCAGAAGCTGGTCTTGCCCTTGCGGTGCATGCTGGGCGGAAAATTCTCCCAGTCATATTCGGCGACCTCGTCCTCGTGCTGGGGGACCGTGATGAGCGAGCAATCGTACATCGGTGGATCACCATTGGCCGAATGACCGACAACGCCCGAAAGGGCGCGCCCGTCAATCGCCGCGCTGGATGGAAACGATTTTCTGTTCGGGTGCCGCGGGCGCGATCTTCTCGATCGATCCGGACAGCTCGCCGCCTTCCTCCACCATGATCTTGGAGTAGCTGCAGGAGCCAGTGATGGCGCCGCTGGAGCGGACAACCAGCCTGGACCGCACAACCAGGTTGTTGCCAACCGTGCCGCGAACTTCCGCGATCTCCACGTTGATCTCGCCCGAGACATGGCCGGTCTGGCCAACCACCAGGCTCTTGGCGTTGAGCGCGCCCTCGAATCTGCCATCCACCGTGGCGCAGCCCGGAACCGTCATTTCGCCTTTGAGTTCGACGCCGGCGCCAATGAAGATCGCACCTTCGGGGCTGTGTTCCCCCGTCTTCTCCACCATATCAGTTACCCCGACTGGCTTTGCGGGCTGTATGCCCGCTTTTTTGCGATCCCAGGCGAATTTTAGTGCCCACACGCGCAGCCAATCAAGGCCCGGACGAAACATGGTTAATTGCCATCACAGGCGCGGCCGGGCCGCGCGTCGTTCAGCCGGCCTTGCGCCGACGGGCGGGGCCGGCGCCCCCGCCTTTGAGGCTCTTTTTCAGCGCAGCCATCAGGTCGATGACATTGTCTTGCGGGACGGGTTCGGCGGTGACCAGCTTCTCGCCGCGCTCCTTGCGGCGGATCAGGTCGCGCAACGCGTTTTCATAGCGATCCTCGAAGGTGGACGGCTCGAACGGCCCTTCGCGCTGCTCGATGATCTTGCGGGCAATTTCCACCATCTGCGGATCGGCCTTCTGATCGGGGATGTCGGCAAAGGCGTCCTTGGGCTGCACCACCTCATCGCCCATGCGCAGCGTATAGCAGAGGATGCCCTTGTCGCGCGGTTCCAGCGCCACCAGGCGTTCGCGCCCATGCATGACGACCCGGCCCAGGGCGAAGCGATCCGTCTTCTTCAACGCCTCGCGGATCACGGTGTAGGCTTCCACCCCGCCCTTCTCGCCCGGCAGAAGATAATAGGGGGTGTTCCAGTACAGCCGGTCGATGTCGTCGGCATCGACGAAGCGTTCGATATCGATGGTCTTTGTCGTCTCCAGCTTGACGGCATCCAGCTCGTCGTTGCTGAGGACGACATAGTGGTTCTTGGAGATCTCATAGCCCTTGACCAGATCGGTGCGCTCCACCGGACCCGTGTCGGGATCGGTGGGGATCATGCGGATGCGGTTGTTGGTCTGCGGATTGAGCAGGTGGAAGGAGACGGTGCCGGACCGGCTGGTCGCCCCGAACAGCGCCACCGGACAGGAGACCAGGGACAGGCGCAGATTGCCTTGCCAGATAGGCCGGCTGGACAGGTGCGGTTCGTTGGAATTGGCGGGCTTGTGGTGACCATGGGCAGGAGGACGCCTGACCGCCTTGCGACGGGGCGCGGCCTTCTTCGCGCGTGCCTTTTTCTTCGCACCCATGGCTTTTTCCTTGCGGACCTCGGAACGGAAACGGCGTTATGGAACTTTGTTTCCACAATGAGGAAGCAGCCATGGCCGCGCGGAAAAAAACCACCAGGAAGCCGGTTCGCGGCAAAACCACAACATCCGCGAAGAATCCGCTGGCGAAATACCAGTCCATGCGGGACTTTGGCATCACCGGCGAGCCCAGCGGGCGCGGGAAAGTCGCCCAGGCCAGGCATCTTCGCTATGTGATCCAGAAGCATCAGGCCACGCGCCTGCATTACGACTTCCGCCTGGAATGGAACGGGGTCTTCCGCTCCTGGGCCGTGACGCGCGGTCCCTCACTGGACCCGGCGGACAAGCGCCTGGCGGTGGAGGTGGAAGACCATCCCCTGGATTATGGCGATTTCGAAGGCACCATTCCCAAGGGCCAGTATGGCGGCGGCACGGTGATGCTGTGGGATCGCGGCTATTGGGAGCCGCAAGGCGATGTCGAGCAGATGCTGAAAAAGGGCGACCTAAAATTCACCCTGGACGGCGAGAAGCTGCATGGCGGCTGGGTGCTGGTGCGCATGAAGAGCGACCGCTTCGGCGGCAAGCGCACGAACTGGCTGCTGATCAAGCACCACGACGCGTACGCAAAACAATCCCATGGCGAGGCCATCCTGGACAAGGACCGCTCCGTGGCCTCGGGCCGGGCAATGAAGGCCATCACCGCCGGCACCGGCAGGAGGCCCATGCCATTCATGCGCGCCAGGGCTTTCAAGGCGGACGCGGTCTGGCAGTCGAAAAGCGATGCCGGCGAAGATTCGCACCCGGCCATGGCTGACACGGCGGAAAAGAGATCGCGCGCGAAAAAGCCGGCCGCGCGAAAGCAGGCCAAGCGCTCCTCCCTGCCCGGCTTCGTGCCGCCGCAGCTCTGCCGCCTGGTCGAACAGCCGCCTTCCGGCCCCAACTGGGTGCATGAGGTCAAGTTCGACGGTTATCGCGTTCAGCTGCGCGTGGTGGACGGCAAGGTCACGCTGCTGACCCGCAAGGGACTGGACTGGACCGGAAAGTTCGGCGCCATCGCCAGGGCCGCGGCGAAGCTGGGCGACTGCGTCATCGATGGCGAGATCTGCGCGCTGGACGATGACGGCGTCACGGATTTCGCCGCGCTGCAGGCCGCCTTGTCTGACGGCAAGACCGACAAGATGGTGTATTTCGCCTTCGACCTGATGTTCGAAGGCCGGGAAGACCTGCGCCACCTGCCGCTGGCGACGCGCAAGGAGCGGCTGAAAAAACTCCTGCCCAGGAACGCGGCAAATCTGCGCTATGTGGAGCATTTCGCCGCCGGCGGCGATGCGATACTGAAATCGGCCTGCCGCATGTCGCTGGAAGGCATCGTTTCCAAGCGGCTCGATGCACCCTATCGCGGCGGGCGGGGCGATGACTGGACCAAGGCCAAATGCCGCGCCGGCCATGAGGTGGTAATCGGGGGCTGGTCGACAACGGCCGGAAAATTCCGCTCGCTGCTGGTGGGCGTCAATCGCGGCGACCGGCTGATCTATGTCGGGCGGGTCGGCACCGGCTATTCCGCCGCCAAGCTCAAGCAGCTCATGCCCCGGCTGAAAGAAATGGCGGCGGACCGGAGCCCTTTTGCCGGCACGCCTCGGCGCGAAAGCGGCGTGCACTGGCTCAAGCCCCGCCTGGTCGCGGAAATCGAATTCGCCGGCTGGACGGCGGACGGCATGGTGCGGCAGGCCGCCTTCAAGGGCCTGCGCGCCGACAAGCCCGCGTCCGAAATTGTGGCTGAAGCGCCGAAAAAGACAAAAGAACTGGCCCAGCCCAAAAATCCGCCAAAAACCCGGGGCAAGACCAAAACGGAAAAACACCGGAACACGGCGCCCGGCTCTTCGGTGGTATCCAATATTCCCATCTCCAATGCCGGCAAGACGCTGTGGCCCGACGCCGGCGATGGCGAGCCGGTGACCAAGCTGGAGCTGGCGCGCTATTATGAAAGCATCGGCCCGTGGATGCTGCCGCACATCCAGGGCCGGCCCTGTTCCATCGTGCGCGCGCCCGACGGCATTGGCGGGGAACGTTTTTTCCAGCGCCATGCCATGGCGGGCCAGTCCAACCTGCTGAGCCAGGTGAAGGTGTCAGGCGACCGCAAGCCCTATCTGCAGATCGACCGGGCCGAAGCGCTGATCGCTGTGGCGCAGATAGGCGGGCTGGAATTGCATCCATGGAATTGCGCGCCCGGCAAGCCCGACCAGCCGGGCCGTTTCGTCTTCGACCTCGATCCCGCGCCCGAGGTGGAATTCGATGATGTGGTGGCGGCCGCGCGCGAGATGAAAGAGCGGCTGGAGAATCTGGGTCTGGTGCCCTTTGCCAAAACCACCGGCGGCAAGGGCATGCATGTGGTCACGCCCTTTTCCGCATCCGGCATAGACTGGAAACAGGCCAAGGCCGCCGCCCGCCTCATCTGCGAACAGATGGCTGCGGACAGTCCGGGCAAGTACCTCATCAACATGTCCAAGATGAAGCGTTCGGGAAAGATCTTCCTGGACTATCTGCGCAACGACCGCATGGCGACGGCGGTGGCGCCGCTCAGCCCGCGCGCCCGCGAAGGCGCCACCGTTTCCATGCCGCTGGAATGGACGCAGGTGAGGAAAGGCCTTGATCCGCACCGCTTTACCCTGCGCAACGCGCCTGGCCTGATCGGCCGGTCGAAGGCCTGGCGTGACTATGCGCGCAGCGAGAAGCCGCTGCGGCCGGTTCTGGAGAAACTCGCCTAGACCGGCTTTCGGAAGCGCAGCGTCATGCGATCGCTTTCACCGATCGCGTCATACTTGCCGTGGTCGAATTTGGGATCGGCGGGCTGGCCCTGCGGGGCGCTGCGCCGCGTGGGCGGCAGCGTCCAGACGCCAAAGGGATGATCCTTGGTGTCCTTCGGGTTGGCATTGATCTCGGAACTCGCCTCCAGCACAAAGCCTGCCTGCTTCGCCAGATCGACGATGGTCGCGGTGGCGACATAGCCGTCGCGGGCATCGCCGTTCTGTGGCCGCGGGTCGGCGCGATGATCCTCTACCGCCAGGATGCCGCCCGGCCTGAGCACCGCATGGGCGTCGCGCATGAATTTTTCCGCCATGCCGGGCGTCCAGAGCCAGTCATGGATATTGCGCGCGGTCAGCACCAGATCGGCGGAATTGGACGGGCCCATGGGACCGGAGTTGTTGGAAAACACCGTATAGTTGACATTGCCGTAGACCGCCTTGTCCTCGAATTTGGCGGGAAGCTTCTGGTCCGGCCGGCCCTGGGCGGCGATGTAGGTGCCGGCGGTGGCTTTGGCATAGGGCGCAAGGATCTCGCTCCAGTAGCCGCCGCCGGGCGCCACTTCGATCACCCGCATGTGAGGCTTCAGGCCCCAGAAGGCCAGGCTGGCGGCCGGATGGCGCGCGCCGTCGCGGGCGACATTGGCCGGATCGCGGTGCGAGCCGGCGACCGCAGCGCTGAGCGCGGCGTCCTGTGCCATTGCGGGCATCACCGCCAGGACCGCCATCAGGCCGGCGGCTCCCAAAACGACGTTGCGGCGTTTCATGGGATCCCTCTCTCAAATTTCTTGTGGCGATGGTGCGGGGAAATTGTGGCGCGCCGGTGGCGGACGGGCGGCGCCTTGCGCGATTGCCGCGATGGCTGCGGCATGCCATAGGTCAGGCATATGCAGAACCCCGCCCCGCCGCTTTCGCGCACCCTGAGCCATCTGGCGTACCTGGTGACGATCCTGTTCAAGGGCTTCGTGGGCTTTCTGGAATTTGCCGGCGGCCTGACCATCGCCTTCACCGGACCGCAGAAAATTTACGGCTTTGTCCTTTCCTATCCCGTGCCCGAACTTTATGACGGCGGCCACACGCGCGCCGCTCACCTGATCAGCCAGGGCGCGGCGCTGCTGGCCCAATCGCAGACCGGATTCGTGATCTTCTATCTTCTGGTGCATGGCGCGCTGAAGATGGCAATTACCATCGTTCTGCTGCTGGGGCGCGGGGTCTGGGTGTTCCCCTTCGCCTCCGCGATCCTGACCGGCTTCATCGCCTACATGTCTTACGAATTGTCCGACGAATGGTCGAACTGGATTCTGGGACTGGCGCTGTTTGATACCTTCACACTGGCGCTGGTGCTGAACGAGTGGCGGAACTGGAGCAGGGCCTAGCCGCCCGCGAGTTTTTCACAGGTCGCCAGCAGCCGGACCATGTCGCAGGGCTTGTCCATGAAGACGCTGTCGGCCACGCGGCGGTGGGGAAGGTCGGGGTTGGCGGAAACATAGATCACAGGCGCCGGAGGAAAGGTTTCGCGAAAAGCCTGGGCGACGTGCCAGCCATCCAGCCGTCCGGGCAGACGGATATCGGTGACCAGCAGGTCGAAGCGGCCTTCCGGCAGCATCGCCAGCGCCACCTCCCCCGTCGCCGCCTCGCTCACGGTCCAGCCGGCGGCCTGCAATTCATCCACCAGATCCATGCGCACCACCCACTCGTCCTCGACGACGAGGACCCTGCGGATGATGTTGCCGGTATGCATCGGTTGTGTCCTGCCCGCCCTGAGACCGTAACAAACGAAGCAGCCGCCCGTTCCCTGCCCGTCGCAGGAACCTTTTCCGGGATATATGCGTTTACTGGCGAGTACCTGCAGCAAAAATCAAAACAGAGCGGCGGGTCGGGGGCGAGGCGGGTTCTCAGATGCCGGTGCGACAAACGAGTGCGACAAGCCAGAATGCATCCCAACATAGCGCGGGGGCGACAATACAGGCATGTCTGCGGTCGCGATGACTTTGGGGCTGCCCGTCATGCCCCAGAACATTCTGGCAGCACTGGCGCTGCCCGCCTACACGACCGATGCCCAGGGGCGGCTGACATTCTTCAACGAGGCAGCCGAGCAGTTTTGGGGCCGCGCCCCCGAAATTGGCAAGGAGAAGTGGTGCGGTTCGTTTCGCCTTTTCGCCATCGACGGCACGCCCATGCCGCCGGAGGAGTGCCCCCTGGCGCTTACGCTGAAGACTGGCAAGCCGCATCATGGCATCGAGGCCATCCTGGAACGGCCCGACGGCAGCCGCGCGGTTTTTGTTCCCTATCCCTCACTGCTGCTGGATAACAAGGGGCGAGTCGCCGGCGCCGTCAATCTGCTGGTCGACATTACCGACCGCAAGCGGTTCGAGCGCAGTCAGGGCCATCTCAGCGCCATCGTGGAATCCTCGGATGACGCCATTCTGAGCAAGAATCTGAACGGCATCATCCAGAGCTGGAACAAGGGCGCGGAGCGCTTGTTCGGCTATACCGCCGAGGAAGCCGTGGGCAAATCGGTGCTGATGCTGATCCCCGAGGACCGGCAGGACGAGGAGCCGGACATCCTGGCTCGCATCCGCCGGGGCGAGCGCGTTGACCATTTCGAAACCTTGCGCCGGCGCAAGGACGGCTCACTGATCCCCATCTCCCTCACCATTTCGCCGATGCGCAACATCAAGGGCGATGTGATAGGCGCTTCCAAGATCGCGCGGGACATCTCGGACCGCCGCCGGTCCCAGCGCGACCTGGAACGGCAGACCCGGCGCCTGGCGACGCTGAACTACATCGCCAAACTCCTGTCCAGCTACCTGGACCCGGAGCGCATCGTGCAGGCCTTGACGGACATCGCCACCGAATTGTCGGGCGCCCGCTTCGGGGCGTTTCTCTACAATGTGAGCGACGAGAGCGGGGAATCCTATCGGCTCTTTGCCTTGTCGGGGGCGCCGCGCAGCGCCTTCGAGAAATTCGGCATGCCGCGCAACACCCAGATATTCCATACGACCTTTCGCGGCGAAGGACCGGTGCGCGCGGACGACATCCGGAAAGATCCGCGCTACGGCCACAACCCGCCGCATTACGGCATGCCCAAAGGCCATCCGCCTGTGGCGAGCTACCTGGCGGTGCCGGTGATTTCGCGTTCGGGCGAGGTGTTGGGCGGCCTGTTTTTCGGCCATGAGGAGCTGGGTGTGTTCACCCAGGAAGCTGAAGACCTGATCGTGGGCGTGGCCAGCCATGCCGCCATCGCGCTCGATAATGCGCGCCTGCACAAGGCGGCGCAGGAGGAAGTAAGGCGGCGCAAGCACGCCGAGGAAGCCAAGGACCTGCTGCTGCACGAGATCAAGCACAGGGTGAAGAACACGCTGGGTACGGTCCAGGCGATTGCCTCCCAGACTTTCCGCGGCGCGCCCAAGGAAGAGCGCGACGCTTTCGGCGCGCGGCTGCGCGCGATGAGCGAGGCGCACGACCTGCTGACGAACCAGCACTGGGGCGATGTGCCGGCACGCGAAGTGGTGGAGCGCGCCATCACCGCCTTCAATCCGGCCCGCTTCTCGCTGGAAGGAGATGCCACGATGATTTCGGCGTCGCGCGCCCTGCTGCTGGCCATGGCGGTACACGAGCTGGCGACCAACGCGGTGAAATATGGCGCCCTGTCGGTGCAGCAGGGCCACGTCACGGTGAGCTGGCAGGGCCAGGGATCACAGCTGACATTCCGCTGGAGCGAAAATGGCGGACCCACGGTCACCCCGCCACAGCACAAGGGGTTCGGCAGCAACCTGATCGAGCGCGCGATGAAGGGCGAAAAGGGCCATGCCCAGTTCGATTTCCGGCCGGACGGCCTTCAGGTGCATTTGGTAGTGCCGGCCTGAGTGCGGCCGCCTTGCAAAAGGCAACAATCCGGCGTTTGCTTCCATCAAGAAAAGCGGTTGGGGAAACGCCGTGCGACGGGGCTGGCTGGCTATCGCTCTTGTTCTTGGTTGCACCGCAGCGCAAGCAGTTCCTGCGGCGGCGGAGGAGGTCCGGGTCATCAGTCCCGGTGTGATCTCCAATTCCGGCCTGCGTGACGTCGCCGCCGCCTTTACCGCGAAAACCGGGATCAAGGTCACCATCCTGGTCGCGGGAATGGGCCAGATCGTGGACCGTATCAAGCATGAGGCCCCACCTGCCGATGTGGTGATGCTGCCCGTGGACCTGATGGGCACCCTGGCACTGGATGGCGGCCTCTCTGGCAGCTTCACTCCGCTTGGCCGGGTGGAAATCGGCCTGTTCAAAAAGCCCCAGGCACCCGCGCCCGATATCACCACCGTGCCGAAACTGGCCGCGGCGATGAAGGCCGCGTCGGTGGTCTTCTATACGGATCCGGCCACCGGCAGCATGCAGGCGGGAATGAACGGGCGGCTGCTGGCGCGGCCCGATTTTGCCGGAGTCAGGGGAAAGCCGATCAAGGGCGACGCCGAACCGGCGTTGAAGCGCGGCGATGGTGATGGCCAGGCCATGGGATTGGGCCTGATCCACGGCGAGCACGATCCCACCAACCGTCCGACGGACAATCCCTATCTGGTGGGCCAGTTGCCGGCGGAGCTGGGCATGCACATGGACATGGCCACCGCCGTCAACGCGCGCAGCACCGATCCGAAGGATGCCGCCGCTTTCATCGCTTTTGCCATATCGCCAGAAATGCGCGCGATCTGGCGGCACAAGGGCGTCAACAGATATTGAGAACGAGGGGGAGCAAACGATGAGACTGGTTGCAGCAATTGGAGCCGCGGGGCTGATGGCGGCCGCGCTGATGGCGGCGCCTGCGATCGCGCAGCAATTCAATGCCCTGCCGGTGCAGCCCGAGCCGCCGGGGCCGGTGCAGATACCCGACGCTCCACAGCTTCCCTATCATTTTGGCAAACGGCCCGTGGCGCCCCTGGGCGAACAGTTCGGCAATGTCGCCGCCATCGCGCTTATGCCCAACGGCGACCTTCTGGTGTTCAATCGCAACCCCGCGATCATGATGGTGGAATACGATCCCACCGGCACCAGGGTGTTGCGGGTGTTCAATCCCAACATCGCCATGAACCCGCACGGGCTGCGGGTAGATCGCCACGGCAACATCTGGGCGATCGATTCCTTCCTGAACGTGATCTACAAGCTCAATGGCAAGGGCGAGGTGCTGAAAGTGTTCGGCGTGCGCGGCGAGAACGCACCGTGGGACAACAGCAAGTGGAACGGCATGTTCAACCAGCCGCTCGACATTGCCTTCGACAAGGACGACAATTTCTATGTGGTGCAGAGCCATGGCGGCACCAGCCCGCCGGCCGACTGCACCTTCTGCGCCACCTATGACAGCCCCCAGACCCACAATGCCAAGGGCCATGCGGTGTTCGTCACCCACTCGCCCGCCATTCCCGGCAGCGATCCGCGAGTCATGAAGTTCGACAAGGATGGACATCTGTTGGCCAGCGCCAGCCTGGCCCATGCCGACGGCAAGCTGCCGACGATACATACCGTGATTGTCTCGCCCACCGGCGAAGTATGGGTGGGCGACCGCGCCAGCCAGAAGATCGTGATCTTCGACAAGGACCTCAAGACCCGGCGCGAGCTGCAGATGCACAACCTGACCTGCGGCTTCTATGAGGACGCAACCGGCCAGCTCTGGATGTCGACCGGCCGCGACGGGTTGGTGCTGAAGCTGGGCTGGGACGGCAAGGTTCAGGGCTGGTACGGCAAGCACGGCACGGTGCGCGATTCCAACGATGTCGGCGAAGGCCACTACATGGCGGTGTCCAAGGACCAGAAGACCATCTACATTGCCGACACGGTGCTGGCGAAAGTCCTGAAGCTCGAACATAACTGATCTTAACGCAGACACAGGCCCGCCTCCCCCTTTGGCGCGAAGCGCCGGAAAGGGGGAGGTGGTTTCAGCGAGCGAAGCCGACCTCTTGAGAGGCGAGCGGAAGCTGAAACCGGAGGGGGTTCATCAAACAGGTGTCGCCACCATGTCATCCCAACCCCATCCGGGCGTGCGGGTGGGATGCATATAGAGGCCCTCCGGCCCTTTCGTGACCTCGTACTTTTCATCAAACATGTCATAGACCTGTTTGGGCCCGCCCGGCGGCGGCATGAACAGTTCGGCCCACGGGCCATTGATGTGTGACAGCGACCAGTGACAGGCGCCGTTTGTCCCGCCGGTGTGCGGGATGACCGCAATGTCATAGGCATCGGCCAGGGCGCCGATCTTGCGCAATTCGCTCATGCCGCCGCACCAGGTCACGTCGGGCTGCCAGATCGAAGCGCCGTCCGCGTCCAGCAGCTTCCTGAAGCCGTAGCGGCCATAGACATGCTCGCCAGTGGCGATGTTGGTCGAGGTGATCTTGCGCCTGAGGCGCCCGAAGCCGGCGAAATCGTAAGGCGGCAGCACTTCTTCCACCCATTTCACGTGATAGGGCTCCAGAAGCTTGCACATCTCGATCGTGTACTGCTCGTCCCACGACATCCAGCAGTCGCACATCACATCGCCATCCGGCCCCACGGCCTTTCTGGCGCGCGCCACCAGTTCGACATTCTCGCGCTTTCCTTCCTCGCCACGCGGGGGGCCGGCAGGCATCGCCACCTTCACCCGGGTGAAGCCATGCTCCACATGCTGTTCGATGTCGTTTCCGGTGCAATAGGCGGGAATGCGCGGCTTGGCC